>NZ_JAUBRN010000059.1:38806-41531 GCF_036701875.1 Microcoleus sp. MON1_C5
TTAGCGTCGCTTTTAGTCCAGATGGCAAAACTTTGGCTTCGGCAAGCTTTGACAAGACCATCAAACTGTGGAACCTGCAAACCCAAACACCCATTGCTACCCTCGCTGGGCACAGCAATCTGGTCTATAGCGTCGCCTTTAGTCCAGATGGCTTGACTTTGGCTTCTGCTAGCGCTGACAAGACCATCAAACTGTGGAACCTGCAAAGCCAAACACCCATAGCTACCCTTACCGAGCATAGCAATTCTGTCAGAAGCGTCGCCTTTAGTCCAGATGGCTTGACTTTGGCTTCTGCAAGCTTTGACAAGACCATCAAACTGTGGAACATGGAAACCCAAAAACCCCTTGCTACCCTCACCGGGCATAGCTATTCGGTTTATAGCGTCGCCTTTAGTCCAGATGGCACAACTTTGGCTTCTGCAAGCTTTGACAACACCATCAAACTGTGGCATCTACAAAGCCAAAAACCCATTGCTACCCTCACCGGGCACAGCGATTCGGTCTGGAGCGTTGCCTTTAGTCCCGATGGCTTGACTTTGGCTTCTGCTAGCAGTGACAACACCATCAAACTGTGGCATCTGCAAAGCCAAAAACCCATTGCTACCCTCACCGGGCACAGCGATTCGGTCTGGAGCGTTGCCTTTAGTCCAGATGGCAAAACTGTGGCTTCTGCTAGCAGTGACAAAACCATTAAACGGTGGGCTTGGGATTTCCATAAACTGATGGCATTTGGCTGCAACTGGCTCGGCGATTATCTCAGAACCAACCCGAAAGCAACAGCAGAGGATAAACAGATGTGTGCTGATTACCTTAGCCAAGAGTCAATCAAATAGAATTTAGGCAAAAACAGCCAGCAAGCCAGATGTTCACACTACATTTTTTACCACCACTTCCACTTTTTCCGTTGTCCATTCCTCACTCGCATCAGTCACAACCCTAGTATTTGGCTGCGGCGAATCTTCCTCCACAACCGCCACCAGCCTGGGATTATTAAATCTTGCTATTTAATTTTCACTTTTGTCGTTAGTCGAGGTTTGGGGAGTTCAAAAGGCGGTAGGTGCTAACTCAGAGGGATATTGCACTGATGTCCCTTGGAATATAAAGTGTAAAACTCCTGGAGTGCTGACATTTGTTCTCTCAATCTAGATATCTCTACATCCAAGGGAGGGAGTAGTTTCTCAAGGTGGCGAACCTCACTAAACCACCGTCGTAACTCGGGTTTGAGAGTTGCATAGAGCGTTTCGGGACACGAGAGTAATATTGCTGTTATTATCTCTGCTACGAATAGCTGGTGCGATCGCCACTTGCGTACAACAGACATTGCATCCGAGTCATCGCTTGACAAGCATTGGTGAACAATATCAAACAGTGAATTTAACTCAATAGCTGCCCGTAATTTCTCAAGTGTCTCTGCCGTCTCTGACGAGGTATGCACCATAGTTGTGAATTCAACAGGCCAATGGTGCAGAATGGTACTGACAAATGAAGCAATTGAATCAGGTTGCTCTTTTCTCAGAATGTCTGGGAGTATTTCTGTAAAGTAAGGAGCAACACTACGCCACTGATGTAAATCACAAGCAACATGAAAAAAGGTTTCTGGCAACCCTTCACTCTTCTGCAATAAAATATAACCTCGACATTGATTAGTGACGGGATCGACAGGTTCAAATGCTTGCCATAACAAAGGTAGAGAAACCCAGTGAGGTGGATATTTGAAACGGGCAACATCCAGCAGAAGAACTAGATCCCGCTGTGGATGATAGCCACCAATTGGTGAAAAGTGACCATCACCCGTTTGTCTCAATACCTTTCGGCTGTAGGAAACAACTAGATGAATATCACCTGACGCCGTAGTCACCTCCTCAACTGCTTGCCGAAAGTTTTCCAAGCTGCTTTGGTGGTAGCGGTTAGGTTTTACAACAGCACCGTTGCAACGTGCGAGACAGACAAACTCATCAAAGGTGATACCGTTTTCTTTAATGACTGAAAGAGGTAAGCAACAGTCTAAAAATTCTTCTCCATACCATCTCCACACCCCTTTCCAAATGCGACCCGGATCGATGGATAAGGCATTAAGAACAACAACTAAACTACCCAATCCACAAAAAGCGGGTTCTGCTTGAGTATGAAACTGTTCCGCTAGAGCAAAATACCCTTCCATACCTCCCAATGCCAAGGCTTCTCGAAAAATTTGCCTTCCCTCTACGGAGGAAAAGGCAATAGCAGAATCGGGGAGTGAACGACGATAAAACCCTTGAGCAGACATTGAGTATTTTAACCCTTATTGCTTATGGTGCTAATAAATATTATGCAATATCGTCAGCTTGATAATGATGAATGCACTTATTTACTATTTTTTTCAATTACTTCGCAAGCTCCATCCGATCTCAAGAAGGCTCGATCGGCGAACTCGACGAAACCACCGTGTCATTAACGGGCCCGGCGCCGAAATCGGCAAAACCCTCGCCACCAGTCCCCGGAGTGCCAAAGTCGCCTTCACAGGCGAAACCACCACCGGCAGGCTAATCATGCAATACGCCTCCCAAAACGTCATCCCCGTCACCCTAGAATTAGGCGGCAAATCCCCCAACATTTTCTTTGAAGATACAGCAGATTCCATGTATATATGATACACTTTATTTAGTATATAACCCTCTTTTGTCACTCTCGTGGTAGTATAAGCAGTGACACACCCCAAAAGCATTGCCAGTCCTATGGTAGACCC
>NZ_JAUBRN010000060.1:0-2722 GCF_036701875.1 Microcoleus sp. MON1_C5
ACTCGTTCAATTTTTCAAAACCTCAATATCCCTTATGGCACGTTTTCCTCTGCGTAGAGTGACAAAAGAGGGTTAAATTGTAGCACTTGTTTAGCCCGTTCTGATCCCTAATTCCTTTTGGGGTTTACCCTTCAATCATCTCTAAAATTGTCTCAATGTCTGCGAGTGTTGCGGTTGATTTCTTACACTTGGCTTTTAGCCTGTTTAATAAATCAGCAGCCTCTGGTAGCTCCATTTCAGGGCGTCGGGTATGGTACAGTTCAATCCTCATGTCACTCACTAAATTTTGAAGTCGCTTACATTCACCCTTTAATCGCTTCACCTCGTCAATTGAAACGCCTGTGTCACGCGATAAGACCTGTTTCTTTTCTACTTCGGAACCACCACACCTATCTCATGTGTCACGCGGTTCGATTGTGTTGTCAAGTTGTCGGGCATAGTCGAGAGTAGCGTCAGCCAGGGCGATCGGAACTCGAATAGTGCGAGTCGGACCGCTCTGCCAAGCAGCTTTAAAGCGGGAATTTTTGATTGAATCTTCGTGTCCTTTAGGGTTAGGCATAATAAATTGAATCCCTTGTGTCAAGCGTTTCAACTATTCTAGCAAGAACACCCAGTAGTTTCAAGCGCGTGACACACGAGTTTTTGGTGTCCTCAGCCGGACGGGCAGGCGACTATTTTTCCGATGGCCGATTTTTTAATTGTGACTACGAAGAAGACAATGGCGGCCAGTCGTAAAAATCCCGCTGGGGAGCTTTAGGCGGGGATAGGGTAATTTCCCACTCGCTCCAAAACCTTGTTCTAGTTGGGGATACTCTAATTTTCTGAACTCTCAAGTTTTAAGAGCTACGTTCTTGTTACCAATTACAGATAGACTCTGGCTGGAGAGGACAAGTCTTGGGTGCGCTCAAATTTTTGCTGAGGTAAAGAGCGGTCAGTTTAGTCAAGGATGCTAGCGGTTTAATGTCCTTGATTTGATTGTTGTTGAGGTTGAGATCGGTCAGGTTAGTTAAAGATGCTAGCGGTTTGATGTCGCTGATTTGATTGTTGTGGAGATCGAGTACAGTCAGCTTAGTCAAGAGACACCTCCCAAAAAGCCTGTTAACGACAGCCAGGATGTCTACCCCACAAGAATTATGAGAGAAGCCTAAAGATGCTAGCGGTTTGATGTCCTTAATTTTATTGTTGTTAAGGTTGAGCCTAGTCAGGTTAGTCAAGGATTCTAGCGGTTTGATGTCACTGATTTTATTGTTGTTAAGGTTGAGCCAATTCAGGTTAGTCAAGGATTCTAGCGGTTTGATGTCACTGATTTTATTGTTGTCGAGGAAGAGCGAAGTCAGGTTAGTCAAGGATTCTAGCGGTTTGATGTCACGGATTTGATTTTTGTCGAGCCAGAGGTAATTCAGTTTAGTCAAGGATTCTAGCGGTGTGATATCCCCGATCTGATTGCTGTTGAGGGAGAGGTAATTCAGTTTAGTCAATGATGCTAGCGGTTGGATATCCCCGATCTGATTGCTGTTGAGGGAGAGGTAATTCAGTTTAGTCAATGATGCTAGCGGTTGGATATCCCCGATCTGATTGCTGTCGAGGGAGAGGTAATTCAGTTTAGTCAATGATGCTAGCGGTTTGATGTCACGGATTTGATTTTTGTCAAGCCAGAGCTGAGTCAATGTAGTCAAGGATGCTAGCGGTTTGATGTCCTTGATTTGATTGTGGGTGAGGGCGAGGTAATTCAGTTTAGTCAATGATGTTAGCGGTTTGATGTCCTTGATTTGATTGTGGGTGAGAGCGAGGTAATTCAGTTTAGTCAATGATGCTAGCGGTTTGATGTCGCTGATTTGATTGTTGTCGAGGGAGAGCCAATCCAAGTGAGTCAAAGATGCTAGCGGTTTGATGTCACGGATTTGATTTTTGTCGAGCTTTAGTTTCGTGAGACTCGAAAGTTGTTGATCAGCCGCCTTGCACTCAGTAGTTCCCGCTTTCTTCAACAACACCTCAACAGTATGTTTAGTTTCAGGACTCAAAGAAGCCTTTTTGTGACACCAATTAGCAAATGTCCCTTCACTATCGCCCCGTTGTTTCTGCACGAGCCATGAGAAAAGTTCATTTCTACTAATTTGCGACTGACCCCATATTCCCACTAACAGAATGCTGACCAATCCTATCGAAGTCAATTTCATCAATTGGGAGTAATTCATTAGCATCTCCTAAAATGTGGTAGATGTCAAAAATAAAGATATCGCCAACACTTTAGCTGACTTTAGCCCGACGTTCTTGAAACCGTGGTACAAACCCTTGGCATTGACAGAGAGTGTTTGGTTCAGGGCTTTTATCTTAAATAGCTTATGGTGTAAGCTGTTCCAACATGAGCTCAGTATACCCATTTTCTTTACTCCAACTTACACCACTCAAGATTTGAAAAAAATTGTTTGATTCAGGGCTTTTATCTTAAATAGCTTATGGTGTAAGCTGTTCCAAAATGAGCTCAGTATACCCATTTTCTCCACTCCAAATTACACCACTCAAGATTTGAGAGAGATTGTTTGGTTTATGGCTTTTATCCTAAATAGCTTATGGTGTAAGCTGTTCCAACATGAGCTCAGTATACCCATTTTTTCCACTCCAAATTACACCACTCAAGATTTGAGAGAGATTGTTTGGTTTATGGCTTTTATCCTAAATAGCTTATGGTGTAAGCTGTTCCAACATGAGCTCAGTATACCCA
>NZ_JAUBRN010000060.1:2822-37991 GCF_036701875.1 Microcoleus sp. MON1_C5
CTTATGGTGTAAGCTGTTCCAACATGAGCTCAGTATACCCATTTTTTCCACTCCAAATTACACCACTCAAGATTTGACAGAGAGTGTTTGGTTTATGGCTTTTATCCTAAATAGCTTATGGTGTAAGCTGTTCTAACATGAGCTCAGTATACCCATTTTTTCCACTCCAAATTACACCACTCAAGATTTGAGAGAGATTGTTTGGTTCAGGGCTTTTATCCTAAATAGCTTATGGTGTAAGCTGTTCCAACATGAGCTCAGTATACCCATTTTCTCCACTCCAAATTACACCACTCAAGATTTGACAGCCTTTTATGAAAATGGTTGGTTTAACTTTGACATCCGTCACTTATAGAAACGGTAATGAATAACAAAGCAAACTTATCAAAGCTGGGGGGGTTGGGTTATTGGTTAGGATATGAAAGTATCCTGAGTCGCGACCGGAACTGCTACAAGTTACCCAAAGGGTTAAATAACCGCTATCTGTAACCGCCAGTTGTCACCAATCCCATGTGTCACGCGGTTCAGATTTCGAGGTATCCTCCTGAATTTTTACCGTCAGAGAATTTTCGGAAAATTGCTCCCATTTCTTTTGAAATTCAACATCGCACATCATCTGATTAAAGAGTTCTCCGCAGTAACAGCTTATCCATACATCTGGCAAAGTTGGTCTTTTTGGTAATTGAGGAATTGCAACTTGGTACGCAAAATAGCTGAGTTCCCTTCGTGTTGATTCATCAAACTCTTTCCAAAGAATTAAATTTCTCTCTCTTTTTGCTTCTGAGAGAGTTTGATTTTTCTGATTTAAGTCTGAATAAGTCTGAACAGTCTGAGGAGTTTTGGAATCCTTTACGGGTAAGACTTTCAGCTTTTTAAATTCCGTTTTTGCGGAATCGGAGTTCGTTTTTGCGGAATCCGAGTTTGCTTTTGCGGAATCCGAGTTCGTTTTTGGGGACTTTCTTGTTCGCGTAGAATTATTGCTAACTTCAGTCTCTACATCTGTGAAGTCAAACCAGCCCATCCTTTGAAAATAAGCAATGGCGGCGTAGTAGGCAGTTTTACCAACTCCAGTGGCACGTTTTCCTCTGCGTAGAGTGACAAAAGAGGGCTAATCTCCTGACTCAAAAACAGTCAATTATCCACGCCAAAATCCACCGACATTGACATTTTTTATGGCGGATATTACTATGGTTTATTTTGGAGATTATGTTCTGTCATCTGGGAGAGACAGAGCGAGGAAGACATTAAATTTTTTATTCATAATTACAGATGATTTTAGTCTTAAGTTGAGAGAAATGGGCAGTCTCCAACTCGCCGCAACCTTTAAGAAGGCGGGGATTTAAAATAAGATTAGATCGACCTAATTAAAGCTAGATAAATGACAGTACCGCGTCTGGAACAATTTAGAGGTTGTCTGATCGGTCAGTGTCTCGGCGACGCTATAGGCTGTAGAGTAGAAGGCTATTCTCCGGAAGTTTGCCAAAACTTTGTCCGCTCCCAAGTTAGACGCAAAAAAATCAGAGATCGCGCTCGCTTCGGCTTGCCTTTTGGTCAATACACCGACGACTCCCAACTCGCCCGCGAACTCCTCCAAAGCTACGTCGCTTGTGGCGAATTCGACCCCAGCGACTACGCCACCCGTATTGCTGACATTTTCGCTCAACAGCGCATTGTCGGGCGCGGTCGAGCGACAGAAGAAGCTGCAAACCGCCTGATACGGGGGGTTGCTTGGCAAGAAGCTGGTACTCCTGCTCCCAATGCTGGTAATGGCAGTGCTATGAGGGCTGGACCGATCGGCTTAATATTCTACGATGACCCGTCCCAGCTTGTACAAGCTGCTTGCGATCAAGGGCGCATCACCCATCAAGATTCGCGGTGTTCTGCGGGGGCTGTGGCGATCGCCGGGGCTGTGGCGATCGCCCTTCAATCGGACATGATGATTGAAACTGAGCCATTTCTCGGTCAACTGAGCGAATGGGTAGGAGAAGTTGATTCTTCCTTTGCCGCTTTGCTCAAAGATTTGATTGATTGGGTCAAATTGCCTCCCGAGTCAGCCGTAGAGTTGATTTCTAGAGCTGGACTCCCGTTAAACTACAAGGACTCTTGGCAAGGAATTTCGCCTTTTGTAGTTGGTAGCGTCTTGTGGAGTTTATATGCGTTTTTGAGAACACCTCAAGATTACTGGGAAACTCTCTGCACTAGCATCGCCGTCGGTGGCGATGTGGATACCACCGCAGCAATGGCTTGTGCCATCAGCGGGGCATTTCTGGGTCTAGAAGCCATCCCGAATCAACTAGCAGAATTTTTGAACGATCGGGGTACTTGGGGTCTCGGCGAACTGATTAAACTCGCTGACAATTGTTATCAGTTGAAAGTCAAGTTGTAGCCGCTTCTCACAACTTAGGACTTATTATTACCGCTAAATAAATTTGGACGATCGACATTTGTTTCTAAATCAGTCGATCGTCCAGACTCAAATTCCCTCAATCATATCAAATCCGTTAGCATCGGAATAGTAAATTCGAGTTCACTGTTGACGGTTGACTGTTGACAGTGAACCGTCAACCGTCAACCGTCAACATCATTCCGGTGTAACCGGAAATGATATCAAACGATTTTCTCGCTAGAAAGTTCCCCGCTAGCAGGAGGCTCTACCGTATCCCCAAAGACAATCCGCAGAAAAGGCGGAGCCAAAAAAGTCGTCAGAATCACCATGATAATAATCGAGACTTCTAACGGTTTATCCAAAACCCCACTCGCGGAACCGATGGCGGCAAACACTAACCCGACTTCGCCCCGAGGAATCATCCCCACTCCGATCGCCAATCGATTGATTCCAGGCTGACCAAACACCACCCAGCCTGTTACGATCTTGCCAAAAATAGCAACCAAAATCAAAAAGACGGCAATCAAAAGTCCCGCCCGATTATCCGGCACTGTTGGGTTCAAAACCCCCAAATCCGCCCGAGCCCCCACCGTTACAAAGAAGATGGGGACAAATAAATCGGCGATGGGTTTCACCAGTTCATCCAACTCTAGGCGGGCATCGCTTTCATCCAACACCAAACCAGCCGCAAAGGCACCCAAAATCGCTTCGAGATGAATTGCGTTGCCCAGAAAAGCCATGAAGAAAGCAAAGATAAATGCCGGAATGATAATATTGCCGCGAGTTTTGAGTTGACCCGCCACCGCCGAGAAAGTTTTGTCGAAGACACCGCCCAAGAGAATCGAACCTAGCAGAAAGGCAGTTGCACTTACGATCAAATAGATGACATTAACAACATCAATCTCACCTGTTTTGGCTAAACTGGCGACAACAGCCAGGACAATAATTCCTAGCACATCATCAATCACCGCCGCACCGACAATAATTTGACCTTCTTTAGAGTTCAGTTGTCCTAATTCAGACAACACTTTGGAGGTAATTCCAATGCTGGTTGCGGTCAAAGCTGCCCCCGCAAAAATTGCTGGAATTGCTGCCGTGTGGAAAATTATTATTAAGCCAGCAGTACCGGCGGCAAAGGGAACTGCCACACCTACGCAGGCGACAACGGTAGCTTGAATTCCGACTTGCTTGAGTTGTTTGAGATCCGACTCTAAGCCAATTTCAAACAGCAGAATAATCACGCCTAATTCAGCTAGCACTGAAATGACTTCACTCTGCGATTCAAAGACACTGGTGAGGGCGGCAGGAGACAGATGATTGATCGATTGCAGAACTGTCATAATCCCTGAGTTGGATGCTGACAGCCCGCTTCCGGGAAAAACGATCAAGTGTAAAGCAGATATCCCAATAATCACCCCTGCTACAAGTTCACCCAAAACCGGTGGAAAATCGAAGTTTCTCGCTACTTCGGCGCCGATTTTACTGGCGATATAAATCACTACCAAACTGAGCAAAACTCCGCTGAGGACGATCGGCGAATTTTCTGCCTCGACTGTTGCTAACAAAGGTATGGGGGCAATTAGAGAAGCCATCCCAGAACTTAAAGCTGTAATTGTATGGTTCAAAAACATGGGTACGATGATGGTAAGAAAGACGATTCTACGCTGACTGTTGACTGTTGACTGTTGACTGTGAGCGGGAAAATTGATAAGTGTTACATATTGGGTAGCCAGTTAACTCGACATGACTATCAAGCAAAACTCGAAGAACCCAAATCTGGCGGTACATCCTGCCACCGCCCTTGTCCGACTGCTTGAATTGCTTCTTTTAGCAAGATATCGCCGGTATAAATTGCCCTACCGACGATCGCACTTTTGACACCAATTGGTTCCAAAGCCAGCAAACTTAACAAATCTGCGATCGAACTAACGCCACCGGAGGCAATCACCGGAATCGAAATAGCGTTAGCGATTTCGCGCAAAGATTCCAAATTCGGCCCTTCCATAGTACCGTCGCGGTGAATGTCGGTGTAAATAATTTCAGCAGCCCCTAACTCGGCCATTTTTTGCGCCAATTCTGTTGCTAAAACTTCCGAAGTTTCTAGCCAGCCTCTAGTCGCAACTTTACCATTTCTGGCATCTATTCCCACCAGAATTCGACCGGGAAATTCGGCGCACAATTCGCCGACTAATTGCGGTTGTTCGACGGCGACAGTGCCGAGAATGACGCGCCGGACGCCTAAATTGAGGATAGCAGCAACAGAAGCGCGATCGCGCATTCCCCCACCTACTTGACAGGGAACGTCTACGGATCGGACGATCGCTTCAATGGCTGCTTGGTTGACTGGATGACCTGCTTTAGCCCCGTCGAGGTCTACTAAATGCAGCATTGTCGCGCCTTCATTTACCCACTGTCTGGCGACTTCGACGGGGTTGTCGTTAAAAGTTTGAGACTTCGCGTAGTCTCCCTGATACAATCTGACGCATTTTCCATCCAATAAGTCGATCGCTGGAATTACATTCATGATTTTTGCTCAAATTGCTAATTATACCAGTTTAAAAAAAGAATGCAACTTTATGCCCGTGCTCCCAACCCATACATAATAAGTCATTCCCAATCGTTTAATCTAAAATCTAAAATGGTATTACCCATTACCTTTATTTTTGACATTCGCAACCGCTATTTAAATGAAACATAATCGCCGAAGACAGTGTTGACCATAAAGGAGTATTGACATCGGCTTTTTGCAAAGCTTCTGCCGTCCAGTCGTTGCAAGTTCTCAAAATAGAGTAACTGCCTTTTGCTTCATAAAAACTGTCACTGTTGTCGTAGCCGTAGCTAATTTTCATTTTTTTACCTGCTGCGTCTAATTGGAATGTATCTTTAAGAAAATTTATTATTTTAAGATAATTCGCTCCACTAATTTTTACACATTTGGTTTCAATATTTTGGGGAGTAACCCGATAACCTTGAACGTGTACAGTAGACGGAGTAGGGAGAAATAGCGCCTTGAAAGCTGTAACTGGGTTGATACTTCCTGATGTGGGAGTTTCCAGCATAAAAGCTCTATCTCCCCAGCCAAAAGATAGATATTTATAATCAGAAGTGGCATCCCGCGCTATTTCTGTTAGCGGTAAATATTGATTCCAGTCAAAATATTCATTTTTAACTGGAACAATGATTTCCGTGTGAATGCCTTGGTTGGAAATGTATAGAGAGATTGTGCAATCTGGTTGCGAGTAATTGCCCCACTTTCTAGGAGTGAGATAGCCAATTGTTAGGAAAGCAGTTAAAGATAAGATGACAATTCCTAAGCGCTGTATGCTTTTTTTCATTTTAACCGTAGGTTTCAAATTCTGGCTTCGGATGGCGGGCGCTGCATCTTTGTGGGGAAGAATTCTTGCAAAGCAGAATTGCGCTGTTCGGGGGTTTCCCTAGCCCAATTCGATAAACTTTCGTAGAAAAAGAACGACACGCCAGCGAAATTTCTTTTTCGCACTTCTTGCACTTGTTCTTGAATTTGCTTGAGGGGGACGGAATTATTTTTAAGACCTGTTAAAATGCCGATCGCAGTTGGAATGTTAATTTTAGCCAGTTTAACTTCTTCCCGTTCCAGTTCGGCACTAAAACGCTTGATATCGCTGCGATAAACCTGCAACACAATTTCTTGGATGTAGCCGCGTCTTTCCCAGGTAAACCAGTCCTGCAAGTGGGCGGGTAAAGAAAAGTGAAAAGGGTTCGGAGATAAGCTGACAATACATTTTTCTTTGCGGGATTTAATGGCGCGGGAAACTCGCCCCACGAAGTCGTTGATTTTGTCAGCGCGCCAGCGCACCCAGAAGGTTTCGCGGGGGTCGTCGGAGGGAGGGCTCTTGATTTGTTCCTGATACATTGACACTGTTAGCGGCTCGTAACCAAATTCTACTGGCAAGCCAAAATGGTCGTCAAATTGAATGCCATCTATATCATAATTATCGACAATTTCTAGGATTAAATCTAAGATAAATTGCTGGACTTCGGGATGAAAGGGATTCAGCCAAACTCGCTCGTGTTTCCCTTCTTTCCAAATAGTTGAACCGTCGCGCCGCTGGGCCAGCCAGTCGGGGTGAAGTGTGGCTAATTCCGATTCTGCGGGAGCCATGAAACCAAACTCAAACCAGGGGATTACTGCTATACCTTTTTGGCGGGATTGTGCTATAATTTCTTTGAGAATGTCTCGGTCTTTCAATCCGGGCGATGGGTCGATCGACTGTCCGAATACTCGTTCGGCAGCAGCGCTCGGATAAAGCGTATAGCCTCCTTGCCAAACAGTGGGATAGATGGTATTAAAATTGAGTTGATCGAGTCGATTTACAGCGTCAATGATGTTGTTGCGGGAGAACATAACCTCGCTGTCAATGTTCGTCAGCCAGACGCCGCGCAATTCGGTTGTTGGGGTTTGGGGGCGGGTTTGCGCTAACAGACGCGGGGATAAAATCGCGGAGGAGGTAAGGGCGATCGTAAAAACAAGTATTAAAGCCAGTATCCGCTGCCATTTGTGCAGTTTAATCATCAATTTTTCGCAAATATCATAGTTTAACATCATACTGTAGGGCAATGCACACCTTACGATACTTTTGGGTGCGCCTTGCGCACCTTACCTGTGATTCCTTCTAAGAATAACCTTGCAGTTTCATCACTTGGCGGTAATGAGCCTCAATCTCGCTCACCGTTTGCGATTGACGCTTGCTAGTCCACTCGCTGCGATCGAATAATTCCCGCCTCAAAGCATCAACATCGATCGTTTTCACCTTACCTTCGGCGACAATTTGTTTGCCGTTTACCCAAACGCTGTCTACCGCATTACTCGGGCGTCCCAATATTAGCAAGCCAATCGGATCGGTGCGCGGCAGCAATGATAAACTGGTTAAATCATACAGCACAAAATCTGCTTTTTTAGCCACGGTCAACGAACCCATTTCATCGGCGAGATTCAAGCCTTTTGCTCCTCCCAGGGATGCCATTTCTACAGACTGGCGCGGTGTGATCCATTGGCGGTAATCCAAATCCGTGATATTGTGCAAAATCGAACCAATTTTAATTGCTTCCAGCAAATCTTGAGAGTCATTGCTAGCAGCGCCGTCGCAGCCAAAAGATACGTTGACTCCCGCTTGACGGTATTTCAAAATTGGTGCAATTCCGCTTCCCAAGCGCAAGTTGCTGAGGGGATTGTGTACGACGGTCGCTCCCGTTTCTGCCATAATCGCAATGTCAGAATCGTCCAGCCAAACGCAGTGCGCTAAAGAAGTTCGCGGACTCAAATAACCAATTCTTTGCAGGTGTTCGACAGCGCTACAGCCGTATTTTTCGTGAGCTAACTGTTTTTGAGCGGGGGTTTCCAAGAGGTGGGCGTGCCGACAAAGATTGTAGCGATCGCTCAATTCGATGCAGCCTTCAAACAAAGCATCGGAACACAGTTGAATTCCCGTCGGCGCCAACAACATATTAACAGCTTTTTCGGGATTGTGAAACTGTTTTATGGCTGTTTCCATTAATTCCAAAGTTGCCTTAGTCGAGCGAATGTAAGCCGCGTGTTCGATACCGCTATCGCCCGCAGGCATTCCCGCCGTCAGGGATTCATCTTGAATTAACGGCCCGATAAAAGCGCGGATACCGATTTCTTGATAAGCGCGAACTGCGGCGGCGATTGTCTCTAATTCTTGCCCCGGAATCAAAACTAAATGATCGACTACGCTTGTACCGCCCGACAGCAATGTTTCTACCGCAGTTCCCAAGGCGCTCAAATAAACTTGTTCGGGATCGAGAGGTGTAAAATCGTATAATTCGGCAATCCACAACTCCAGCGGCAAAGGGGGAATAATGCCCCGCTGCCACATTTCTGAAGAGTGAGTGTGCGCGTTGACAAAACCGGGCAGCAGCAGCTTATTTTTGCCGTCAATAAGTCTTCCCGCCGGCTCTAAATTGGGCGCGATCGCACTTATGCAATTCTCCACCACTTGCACATCTGCGGTTTGATAACCGCTCTCAACCGGAATTAAAGCATTTTGAATTGTAAAGCTCATAGATTTACCCTTTTTGTAAATTTACATTTATTTTTATTTTATGATTGCATGGCGCTAACATTGGCGCTCACCAAACTGTAATAAACTTAATAAATCCTAAAATTTATCAAAAAGTTACCCCTGATACTTAATTCTAGTAAAGATTTAAGATATGACAAGTTAGTAACAATCAAATTGTTATAACATTAAAACCGTTTTTGAGTCAAAATCCTTATGAATCCTGATTCTCTCCGCACTTTGGGCGTACCGCCGAATGCTTGGAAAGTTGATGCCAAAATTGCCGATATCACCCGATCGCCGATCGCGCCTCAACCTGTTACCCTGGAAACAGAAACTAAAACCCTGCGTTTGGACTTAGCAAAAGCAGCAATGTTGGTGATAGATATGCAAAACGATTTCTGTCATCCCGACGGTTGGCTAGCACATATCGGCGTAGATGTAACGCCCGCCCGAAGTCCAATTAATCCTTTAATAAATTTGCTGCCCAAATTGCGATCGCACGCAGTACCAATTATTTGGATCAACTGGGGAAACCGCCCCGATTTGCTCAATATTAGTGCAGCTTCCCGTCACGTTTACAATCCCACAGGCGACGGCGTAGGTTTGGGAGATCCGCTGCCAAAAAACAACGCACCTGTACTGATGGCAGGGAGTTGGGCGGCGCAGGTTGTCGATGAATTAAAACCCAAACCCGAGGATATTTGTGTTGATAAATATCGGATGAGCGGCTTTTGGGATACTCCTTTAGATAGTATCTTGCGGAACCTCGGCAGAACTACCCTTTTCTTCGGAGGAGTAAACGCCGATCAGTGCGTCATGGCTACCCTGCAAGATGCTAATTTCCTCGGTTACGACTGTATTTTAGTCAAAGATTGTACAGCTACGACATCTCCTGAGTATTGCTGGCAAGCTACTCTTTATAACGTTAAACAATGTTTTGGTTTTTTGTCAGATTCTCAGGCTATGTTAGAAGCAATTAAATAGCAGTCATCAGGGGAGTATCCCTCTGGAGTGTAAAAAGCGTTTTTTAGGAGTGCGAGAGTCCCGCACAGCAAAGCCTATATATATCGCTTCCTGCTCTGACAGCGAACTCTCCTGTGAAATCAATAAACTTTGGAGGTTGAGCGGCGGACTAATGACTCTGGATTCTCACTAATGACAGCAGAAACATAACCACTGACAACTAATAATAAAAAAATGACAAACCAGTGCGTGATTCCTGTTATAAAGTCTCCGAAAGACTACCAAGCATTTCGCATCAGTCCGGGCGATACTAATAGATTAGCTATCGTCTTCGATCCGGTAATAGCTAATGTTTCATTAACAGTTTGCGTGGAGATTTTCGATGTGGGGGGCAAAACTCCTCCCAACCGCCATCAATTTGCAGTAGAAATGTTTTTTGTACTCAAAGGAACAGGGCAAGCAACCTGCGACGGCAAAACAGTTAGTATTCAACCGGGAGATAGTTTGTTAGTGCCTCCAACAGGCACTCACCTAATTGAGAATACGGGCAGTGGACGTTTGTACACTTTGTGCATCATGGTGCCGAATGAAAATTTTGTGGAACTAATTCGCAGCGGCACACCAGTCGAACTCGATGAGGAAGATATGAGAGTTCTCAGGCGATCGGATGTACTCGTATCCTGCTAGGTTTGTAGTAAGGAGTTGAGTGCTTAGATGAAAAACTATATCATCAGGTTTGTAGTCAGGGTTTCCGTCCTTAGAAGAAGCACTAAAGCCCTTAGTACAAACTTTTTTATTTGATGTTTTTTAGGATTTATGCTGAAACTTTGTCCGAAAGAAACAGCGTCAATGCTAACTAAAGATGCGGTTCGTTTAGATGCTGACATCTACCGCCCCGATGCGGAGGGCGAATTTCCAGTATTATTAATGCGGCAACCTTACGGAAGGGCGATCGCCTCTACAGTGGTATATTCCCATCCCGCATGGTACGCCAAACACGGCTACATAGTGGTGATCCAAGACGTGCGGGGACGCGGCACTTCCGAAGGCAAATTTAACCCTTTTGTTAGCGAAACACAAGACGGTTTTGATAGCGTCAATTGGGCAGCTAATTTGCCGGGAAGTAACGGCAAAGTCGGAATGTACGGTTTTTCCTACCAAGGCATGACTCAACTCTACGCGGCGGCTGCTAAACCGAGCGCATTAATCACAATTTGTCCGGCAATGGTAGGGGGCAATTTATACGCAGATTGGGTTTATGAAGGCGGCGCGTTTTGTCTGCAATCAAATCTCGGCTGGGCAATTCAGCTAGCCGCAGAAACCGCTCGCTTAAAAGGCGATATTTCTGCCTATCAAGCCTTTTATGCAGCTTCGAGAAATCTCCCGCTATACGATACCGTGCCGGCGCGTCCTGAGATTATTAAAAATTTGGAACCCCACTCATATTATTACGATTGGTTGGATAATTATCGACCGAACGAGTATTGGGAAAACTTATCGCCAAACATTAAAAATTTAGACTTGCCAATGCTACACATTGGCGGTTGGTTTGATACTTATTTGCGGGGAACAATCCATCTTTACAAGGAAATGGCGAGCCGGAGTTCCTGTCCGCAGCATTTGATAATTGGCCCTTGGGCGCATTTACCTTGGGGGCGAAAAGTGGGAGCGTTGGATTATGGTTTGGCAGCTTCAAATCCTGTGGATGAGTTGCAAATTCGCTGGTTCGATCAATTCCTCAAAGGAGTTGATACAGGAATATTATACGAACGGCCGATTTCGCTATTTGAGATGGGGAAAAATGATTGGCGGAATTTTAAGAAATGGCCTACTAATAATCATAAATCTTATTTTTTAGCAAGTACCGGACTTGCCGCGATGAGAGAAGATGCGGGTATTTTAACAGATTGTTGCCCGGATGTTTGCACTGAGGATATATTCGTCCATGACCCTTGGCGGCCGGTGCCATCGTCGGGGGGTCACGCTGCATTTCCTGCCGGTGCGATGGAGCGATCGACTATTGACTGCCGCACCGATGTGTTAACATACACTGCGGCGCCAGTCACAGCAGATTTGCACGTTGCAGGAGATATAATTGTCGAAGTATCTTGTACGGCCGACGCGCCGACTTTTGATTTGTGTGCCATACTTTCTGAGGTAAAAGATAGTGGCAGCGTCTACAATTTTAGTCAAGGTTACGTCCGGGTGAATTCAGGTGAAACACCTGTAAGAATTGTGCTGCAAACAACTTGTATGCAAATTGCTAAAGGTAATGCGTTGCGTCTGAGTTTGAGTGCGGCTTGTTTTCCCGCTTACGACGTGAATCCGGGAACGGGTGCGCCTCCCGGTGAAGCGCGGGCGATCGATGCTAAAATTATCACGCTGACAGTAAGTTGTGGCGGGAATTGTCCCTCTCAAATTTTCCTGCCAATTGTCGATTAAACCTAGAACTTATTCAATTATGAGCATTATTTTTCACATCACCCGCAGCCAACAGTGGGAAGAAGCAAAACAAGTTCAATCCTATCGCGGAGATACGCTAGATACTGAAGGATTTATCCACTGTTCGACTCTGCCACAAGTTCTTAAATCTGCTAATAAATTTTTTGTGGGACAAACAGGATTGCTGCTGCTTTGGATTGACTCGGAAAAAGTAGAATCTGAACTTAAGTATGAATTGGCTGCGGGTGAGAATTACCCGCACATTTACGGGCCGCTGAATGTTGATGCTGTGTTGAAAGTTGTTGAGTTTGAACCGGGTGCCGATGGCAAGTTTGAATTGCCGGAAGAATTAAAAAATGTTGTTTAATATTCTGATTTTTTAGCCTTGTAAACTAACTTTTTAGGGCGGGCTAGAAGCCCACCCCACGGGAAAGTTGAATTTTGTGGAACGGGCATCTTGCCCGTTCTAATTTCTGAAATATATCAATTTAAACTTACTGATTAACCAACTCTGCCGCCAATTTGAGCGCATCTTCGCGAGTAGCAATTCTCCCTTCCACCCGCGCTAATTGAATCTCCATTAACAATTCACCGATGCGCGGACTTCTGGGCAAATTCAAATATTGCATTAAATCATTGCCGCTAACTAATTGTGTGGCGTGAGCAATAATATCATCAGCATCCAGATAGCGATTAATTAACAGTGAAATATCCTCAACCGCAACTCCCGCCGCCACTGCCAAAACGGCTAAAACTGGAAATACTATTCCCACATCCCGAAACAAAAAATACTGTTCTCGCAAAGACATTTCCGCGATAGGTTGTGCTGGCAATTTGGGCAAGTATTTCAAAAGCCCGATCGCACTTTTAATCTCCGCATTGCTATACTTCAACCGCAGCAACTGCGTTTCAGCAATTGTCGGGTCGGAATCTGCCAAAATAGCCAACTTCGCGACAGCCAACAAAGGCGTTTTAATTGTATCTCTAATCTGACGCCCGAATTCCTTCCCTAATTCCGGGTAAATTGCCGCTAATTTGTCAGCAGATGCGTCAATTTTTGTCAAAATATCGAAACGGTCGATCGCACTTTCAAACCAAATCGAAAACAAACCATCTTCGCAACCGCGACAAATCCAAGGAACACCGTTAGGATTGCTCAACAAATAACCCAATTCCGTCCGCACCCGTTCCACCGCTACCCGACTCAACAGCGGTGCTAATTCTCGAATCGCAGATTGAGTTTCAGGTTCGATCGCAAAACCCAACTGTGCCGCTTGGCGGTAAGCTCTTAATAACCTCAGCGGATCGTCCTCCAAATTTGACCGCGAAATCATCCGCAGCACACCCAACCGCAAATCAGTTTGACCGTCCAAAGGATCGATGATTTCTCCTGTAAAAGGATTGTAGGCGATCGCATTTATCCGAAAATCCCGGCGCAGCAAATCCCCCTCCAGACTCCCCCCTTCCGCTTGCGCCAAATCCACCGTACCGCCCGCAAACACCACCCGCGCAATTTGGCGTTCCGCATCCAACAAGACAAATCCACCTTTCGTGCGATCGGCAATTTTTCGAGCAGTCTTCACCGCCCGTGTTAGCATGACAAAATCCAAGTCAAAATAGTGCGATCGGCGGCCCAGCAACGCATCCCGTACCGCACCGCCCACCAGATAAGCAGGCGGTGTCAGCAGTTTCAAATCAAACGGCCAAGTATTAGGAGATAATGAAGAGGGCAAATTAATCGGCATTGCAACAAAAATCTACAAACTTACAAACAATTAAACTCTTGCTACGCTAGATTAACAGAAAGCTCAAATTTCACCAATCTTTTTGAAATGCACAGAGGATATCAAGAATGTGTATTTGTATTAACTGCCACTATGTAGACCGCTGCTTCACCTACCACGCCGTAGAAGAACAGCACGAACAGCTTCACCTCACCGAAACACCCGATTTCGACCCCGTAGAACCCACCATCAACGTCAACATCCGTCCCCGCCAAGACGAAATTGAAATGGAATGGGATGTAGTCGGGTGTCAGAGTTTCAAGCAAGAGACCGGCAAATGGGCAAAATTGCGGCCAGGCGAACTCGTCCCGACTTAAGGAAGAAGGAAGAAGGAAGAAGGAAGAAGGAAGAGGGAAGAAGGAAGAGGGAAGAAGGAAGAAGGAAGAAGGAAAAAAATAAAACGCTCTCATTTTCTTGTTTCTTCTTTTTACCCACTTTTCAATTTTCAATTTCCAATTTTCAATTTTCAATCCCCGATTTTCAATTCCCGATGCCCGATGCCCGATGCCCAATTCCCCATTCCCCATTCCCAATTAAAAATCTAAAATCTAAAATCTAAAATCTAAAATCCAATGTGCTATTGCTTAAACCCAACTTGTCAGAATCCGCAAAACCCAGGGGATGCAGAATTGTGCCAAAGTTGCGGCTCAAAATTGTTGTTGACTATTGACCCAGAAACGCCATCAGCATCTCGCTACCGAACCATAAAGCCGATCGGGCAAGGAGGCTTTGGCCGAACCTTTCTAGCAGTTGATGAAACCAAACCCCTGATTTTTTCGCAGTGCGTAATCAAGCAATTTTTCCCGCAAAATACGGCAGCCGAAAAAGCCGCTCAACTATTTCACCAAGAAGCAGCCCAGCTAGAAACCTTGGGCAAACATCCCCAGATTCCAGAATTAATCGCGCATTTTGAACAAGACGGGAGACAGTATTTAGTACAAGAATTTATAGACGGCAAAAACCTAGCCAGAGAATTAGAACAAAAAGGAGCATTCACAGAAAATCAAATTCGGCAAATCCTCAACGATTTATTGCCAGTGCTCCACTTCGTCCACAAATCCAAAGTTATTCACCGCGATATCAAACCAGAAAATATCATTCGCCGCCGCCTATCTCCAACTCCTTTACCCACTTTAGAAAGTTCCTATCAACCGTCTCCTTTCCAAAAAGATATTGTTTTAGTAGACTTTGGTGCAGCTAAGAAAGTAACAGCAAACGGCTTGCAGCCAACTGGTACAATCATCGGCAGTGCTGCTTATACAGCCCCAGAACAATTGATGGGTAAAGCAGTTTTTGCCAGCGATATCTACAGTTTGGGCGTTACCTGCATTCACTTGCTGACTGAAATTCCTCCCTTCGATTTGTTCGACAGTACAGAGGATTCTTGGGCTTGGCGAAATTATTTGAAGACTGCTGTTAGCGATGATTTCGGTCGCATCCTCGACACTATGCTTCAAAGTGCCACCAATCGGCGCTACAGTTCAGCATCAGCAGTCATCCGGCACTTGAACCCCAAACCAGTCTATTTAGACGCAGAGCCTGTGCTAGACGCGCCGGAAACGCCCGCAGAACGGGTGGTTACACCCGCGCCCGGTGCGTCGCTTTTCACTCGCCAAGAGCAAGCCGAAATTCAGCAAGCTTTGCAAGAGGCGATCGCCCCGTACAATGTTACAATCCAAGTCAGTCAAGCCAAGCAACAGCTCAATATCGTCATCAACAGAACCGAAGACAATCCCGTTTACTATCCGCACTTATCTCAAATAATTGCCACCAGACTCACCGATTTGCAGTTAAATAAAGTCGCAGCCGTGAAGCTGTTGGGAAGAGTCAACAATTCTCGCCGCCCGGAGTGGAAGCAAATATTGCAAATCGATCCGAAGATTAAATTGAGAAACAAACTCGTGCGGCTGCAACACAATCATTTAGTCAAGAAAATCGCCCCTGTTACTACCCAAGAATTTTGGCTGCCGAAGTTGAAAACTCAGGATTTTTGGATAGATGCGCTAATGTTTGCCTTAGTTTGGTTTATCTTTGGCTCTCAAATAGTCATTTTTAATTCTTGGTTTGCGCTAATAGTTACGTCGGGTTTTATGACGGTGAAGCATCAAGTTTCCCAACACAAAGAATTTGCGAATAAGAATTTATTTACAAGTTTAGTAGTGCTGTTTTTGATAACTGGTGGGATGGGAAATTCAAGGATTTTAAATACAGGAATATTTGGCATTCTTTTGGGTTGTTTAGTTGTGGCTTTGCCGCTGTTTTTTGTTAAGGAAAATTATCAGTAATCGTGAATAGAAATCCCCTAGACGGAACATCAGTTAAAAAATACGGCTTAGCCCTGCACACAGCTAGTCGCGAACTCGGTTTAGCTATCAGCAACTTTGCCGGAGATTCTCGCTGCAAAACTTGGAATTTGGATCGCGATTTAGCCACTCATTTGCATCAGTATTTAGTGGAGTTTATTCAGCCGCAAACTTGGGCGGATTTGGCTTTTATTGCGGTGGCGAAGGGGCCAGGAGGTTTCACGGGGACTCGGATGGGTATGGTGACGGCGCGGACTTTGGCTCAACAGTTGGATATTCCGGTTTTTGCGGTTTCAACTTTGGCGGCTGTCGCTTGCAGCAGCAGTAAAAAATCTATCTCAAATCAGGATATGGCGCTGCAAATGCCTGCACAGCGGGGACAATTGTTTGGGGCTGTTTATTCAGTTAACACTAATTCTGGTGTAACTGAGTTGTTTACCGATACGGTAATGACACCGGAATCCTGGCAGGAAAAGTTGGATAATTGGGGGAATTCTTATCAGTTAATTGAAGTTGGTAGCGAGTTGGGGTGGTCGGTTTCTAGTGTGTTGGAATTGGCTTATTTGGAGTGGCAAATGGGAAGTCGTCCTGATTGGTCGGATGCTTTGCCTTTTTACGGGCAACATCCGGTTAAGGGACACTGAATATTGGGAATAGGGCATTGGGAATAGGGCATTGGGCCTTATTTCGTTTCAGTTAAATCAACTTGTAGAGTGCGTTTTTTTTCCGACCATGCCCGATGCCCGATGCCCGTAAATGATTTATAAGCAATTAAGCAGACTTGATATCGTTGTTTATTTAAGCGCGATACAAATTTCGAGGCAAAAAGTTAAGGTTAGGGGGTCTGGGCTTTCGGTTCGCAATCGATCGATCTCAGCTCGATCGCAGCCGCGAGATTCCATAAAATCGAGCATCCAGTTCGTTATTGTAGCGAGATCGATGTATTTTGCTCCGAGACAAACAGGGCAAATTTCTGGGCTGAGGGTACCGGTGCCGCCGCATTCGGGGCAATCCCAGTGGCTGGTTACGGGATCGGGGGTAGTTGGGATGTTGTTCATGCTGGGAAAAAGTACGCGCGGCGTAGCGATCCTGCAGGGAATCGCACTACTCGTTAACTCTAGCAAAAATGCCGATCGCCCTTACTTCTTCCTGCCTTTACACTAAGCGAGCTAGTGATTAAGATTGACAAAAATACAAAAGGGGTGGCTATGTTCGATCGCACTCAATGGTTTTTGGCCGGTATGTCGATCGCGCTTTCGCTTCAGCTAAGTCAGCCAGTGGCAGCAGCCGTGCCCGTTGGTAAAGTCTTACAAACAGCACAAACTAACAGTAGCGACGCTGGTGATAAAGCTTTCAAAGAAGGATTACAACTGTACCAGCAAGGAACGGCCCAAGCAAAAAGAAGTGCGATCGTCAAGTGGGAAGAAGCATTAAAGTTGTATCGGCAAGCAGGCGACAATAGAGGGCAAGCACTTAGCCTCCTTGGTCTTGGCAGAGTCTACTCAGATTTTGGAGAAAACCAGAAAGCGCTAGAGTATTACAGCCAGTCGCTTCCCCTGTTTCGGGCACTCGGCGATCGCCGTGGGGAAGCTACCACCCTCAACAACATCGGCAATGTCTACGCAGAAGTGGGAGAAAAACAGAAAGCGCTAGAGTATTTCAGCCAGTCCCTTCTCCTGAGACGGGCAACAGGCCATCGCGGCGGGGAAGCGGCCACCCTCAACAACATCGGCAGTGTCTACTCAGATTTGGGAGAAAAACAGAAAGCGCTAGAGTATTACAGTCAGTCGCTTCCTCTATTGCGGGCAGTGGGCGATCGCGGTGGGGAAGCTACCACCCTCAACAACATCGGCTTAGTCTACTCAGCATTGGGAGAACAACAGAAAGCGCTAGAGTATTACAGCCAGTCGCTTCCCCTGAAACGGGCAGTGGGCGATCGCGGTGGGGAAGCTACCACCCTCAACAACATCGGCAGTGTCTACTCAGCATTGGGAGAAAAACAGAAAGCGCTAGAGTATTACAGCCAGTCGCTTCCCCTGAAACGGGCAACAGGCGATCGCGGTGGGGAAGCTCTCACCCTCACCAGTATCGGCAATGTCTACGCAGATTTGGGAGAAAAACAGAAAGCACTAGAGTATTACAGCCAGTCGCTTCCCCTATTTCGGGCAGTAGGCGATCTCCGTGGGGAAGCTGCCACCCTCAACAACATCAGCAATGTCTACGCAGAATTGGGAGAAAAACAGAAAGCGCTAGAGTATTACAGCCAATCGCTTCCCCTGAGTCGGGCAACAGGCGATCGCGCTGGAGAAGCTATCACCCTTTTCCACATAGCTTATGTCAAACGCGACCAAAACAATCTTACCGAAGCCCTTAACGACATTGAATCCTCTATCAAAATCATCGAAAACCTCCGCACCAAAATTGCCAGCCCAGAACTTCGCACCTCATACTTTGCCACAGTACAAAACCGCTACGAATTCTACATCGATTTGTTAATGCAACTGCATAAAACTAATCCTAAATCCGGTTATGATACAAAAGCCTTAGAAGCCAGCGAACGTTCGAGGGCCCGCAGTCTCCTCGAACTTCTTCAAGAAAGTAACGCCAACATTCGCGAAGGCATTGACCCCTATTTACTGCAACAAGAAAAGAGCCTGCAACAGCAACTCGATGCCCTTGAAAAGCAGCGCATCGAAACAATCAGCACCCCCAATCCCAACGCAACTAAAATCGATGAAATCGACAAACAGCGCCTCGCACTTTTGCAACAATATCAGCAAATTCAAGCCCAGATTCGTAGCGCCAGCCCCCGCTACGCTGCCCTCACCCAACCCCAACCTTTAACGCTGCCAGAAATTCAGAAACAGATTCTCGATGAAAACACTATTTTATTGCAGTATTCCCTCGGCAAAGACCGCAGTTATTTGTGGGTTGTGACATCAACCGGGCTAACCAGCTATGAATTACCAAAACGCGGCGATATAGAAACAGCAGCTAAGGACTTCCTAGAGGCAATAACTAGCCCAATCCAGAGAGATATTCCCCAACAAGTTGCCCAAGCAAGTGGCAATCTGGGTCAAGTGATTTTACAACCTGCAGCAGCCCAATTAGGAAACAAACGCTTATTAATTGTTCCCGACGGCGTGCTGCACTATACCCCTTTTCAAGCTTTAACTATTGCAAAACCCCGGGGAGAAAATAACAATGTTCCCTTAATTGTCGAACATGAAATTATTACCCTGCCTTCCGCCTCAAGTCTCGCTATTCTCAGGCAAAATTACGGAGATAGAAAACCACCAAGCCAAAATTTAGCAATTTTAGCCGATCCTGTTTTCAGTCCAAACGATGAAAGAATCAAAGGAAAAATCACCCAAACAACAACAGAAAAATTAGAAGCAAATAACCTCGGTTTAAATCAATCGCTTCGTGCTTCTAATCGGCAATGGCCGCCCGAGCGCCTCGCATTTACCCGCCAAGAAGCCCAAACAATATCCAGCTTATTCCCCTCAGCTTCTAGCCGTCAAATATTTGATTTTGATGCCAGTCGCACTACTGCTACCGATGGAAATTTAGTCAATTATCAAATCATTCACTTCGCCACCCACGGCCTTGCCAACAGCCAAAATCCCGAATTGTCAGGAATTCTGATGTCGATGATAGATGACAAAGGCAATCTTGTCAATGGTTTTTTGCGCCTCACGGATATTTTCAACTTGAAACTGGCGGCAAATTTAGTGGTTTTAAGTGCTTGTCAATCGGGAATGGGACAGAATGTTAAAGGCGAAGGAATGGTGGGATTAACAAGGGGTTTTATGTATGCGGGGGCGCAGCGGGTGGCGGTGAGTTTGTGGAGTGTGGATGATGAAGGAACTGCTGTGTTAATGCAAAAGTTTTATCAAAAAATGCAGCAACAAAAGTTAGCGCCGGCGGCAGCTTTGAGGGCGGCGCAGATTGAAATGATGCAGCAGGAAAAATGGAAATCTCCCTATTATTGGGCTGCTTTTACGTTGCAAGGGGAGTGGAAATGATATACAGCACTTTTGCTGGTGAGTAAGTACATAGCCCTTCTAGGGACACGGTAATGCCCATTGGTGTCAACTTAACGTTAAATCAGTAGTCTGACAGTCCGACAGTCCGATAGCCCGATAGTCCGATAGTCCGAAAGTCCGATAGTCCGACAGTCGGATAGTCCGACAGTCCGACAGGGAATGAATTCCCTGTCTAATAGCTAAAGTCCTCTGAAGAGGACTAATAGACCTCTTGCAAAAATCCTTTTCATCAATTGATGGGACGGGCAAGATGCCCATCCCACAAGAGTTATTTTTCTTGTGGGATGGGCATCTTGCCCGTCCTAATTATTTTTGCAAGAGGACTAATGAGTTTAAAAATTCGGTGTTGCTGGGCGTTGCTGAATACAGGTAGGAATTCCGATTTCCCAATTGCTATAAAACAAGTATGGTCAGTTTTGTAACATCAAGCGAAAACTTAATTCCTACCGTGAATCAGCAACGTCAAAAATTCATCTTCTCAGTCCTCTTCAGAGGACTTTAGCTATTAGACAGGGGTTTCAACCCCTGGCGGACTGGCGGACTAACGGGTGGGCGGGCTGACAGCTTAATTTGACACCAATGGCCGAAGATCCCGGAACGGGCAAGATGCCCGTTCCACAAAAGAATGAGTTTTCTTGTGGGGTGGGCATCTTGCCCGCCCAGAAAAGGGTTTATCGCCCGCTAGCTAAAGCCTCCCGCAATTTGCGGCCCGGGGATTTATCCCGAAGTTCGGGAGTCGCCATCCGCAACACAAAATCCAGCAGCCAAGGCGCAATTCGGTGACACCAAACTGCTAGATGACTTTGCCATCCTACCAAGATTTCCGGTGCATCTTTCTGCAATCCCGCGACAAGTGCTAGGGCAACTTTTTCGGGAGTTGTGGGCACTACCCAGCGAAATTGTTCCAAGTCTCGCACCATGTCGGTATCTGTTAGAGAGGGCAGCAAAGCTGTGACTCGAACATTGTACTGAGTTAACTCGCTGCGTAAAGCTTGGGTGAATCCCAAAATGGCAAATTTGGTAGCAGAATAAGTTGCCATTGTGGGAGCGGCAATTTTTCCCATCAAGCTGGAAACATTGACGATTGTTCCCTCTTTTTGAGTCGCCATTCGCCTCGCTACTAAGCGGGTAATTGTGTAGGTTCCGAGCAGATTTAAGGCGATTTCTTCCTCGATTAACGGCAGCGGAGAACGCAAGAAAGATGCTTGGTGCGCGACGCCTGCACAGTTGACTAGCAGGTGAATCGGGCCGCAATCTCGCCAAGCTTGGGCGATCGCAATATTCACCGCTACTGACTGAGTTAAATCCAAAGCTAACGGCACTACTTCTGTGCCAAAAAGATCGATTTCCTCTGCCAGTTCAATTAATTGCCTGCGGTTGCGCGCGACAATCAACAAACGTTTGACTCCTTGTCTCGCTAATTCCAGGGCGATCGATCGCCCAATTCCGCGCGAAGCTCCTGTAACAAGAGCTGTTTTTCCTTGAAGTTGCATAATAGATTAAACCTTTTGGTAGATGCTCACCGCGGCACGGAGTTATGAGTTGTGAGTTGTAAATTATTAGTTATGAGTTGAATGTTTTGGCGGTAACAACTCATAATTCATAATTGTTGAAAAGGCTATCTTGTTTCGATAGACCTCATTTACTTGTGGGGTTAACTCAAAACTAAAAACTTTTGAATCGCTAACGTGCGCGTGAGTTGAACTAAACTTGTGGTTTGCCAGAAATCAGTCAAATATCTGGTCTTTTAACCTCATGCCAGCAGACAAAGCTGAGATGAGAAAACAGAGTCGGAAATCATGGCCAAGCGGGCTTTATTACCGCTTTTTCTTCAGTTCGCGGAGGCGGACTTTGCCTGTGTAGCCGCGAATAAACTCGCCGGGGAGTGGTGATCCGCGAATTTGTCATTTACCAGGGTTGGAGAACCCCTCTTTCTTCACTCCGTGGAGGCGGATTTTGCCTGGGTAGCTGCGAATAAATTGGCCGGGAATATTCGCCGGGATGGGTTATTCGCCAGGGCTTTATTACCCCTCTATTTTTAGTCCGCAGAGGCAGACGATATCCTGTGCAACCGCGACTTAAAATCGCCGGGGATTCGTGCGAATTGGCACAGGATAATTGAGCAATGCAGATTATCAATTCCACACCTCCTAGATATGAGAATTTCCTATCTACACACACCTTAACAACTTGACAGAGAAGCGGCAACAATTTTTAATAAATCTTCCGCAACACTTCTTTACAATTTTCTCAGACTGCCGATTTCCAAGTGCCGTGAAAGCCCAAAGGTATGACACCGGGCAATTCTAGCTTGCAAACAGGTTCGCGGGAAAGTCCGTCGCTGTCAAATATCCAGACTTCGCTGCTATCAGAATTGCCGTCATAAATAACTGTTACTATCCAACCTTTCTCCGACGAAATATCTGGAACGTAGATGGGCTCTGTGGGATAGCGATTTTCGCCCAAGTCGGCAATTGTGAGATTGCGGCTTTGCGTGTCAAAACGGGCGATCGCACCGTAACGTTCCGGTACAATATCAACGTCAGGCCGATACATTGCCAGATAAATATATCGTGAGTCTTGCCCTATTTCTGAAGCAGGTACCGTCGGAAATTCGCAAGGTTGATCCAGCAATTCTTCGGCTGCTGTCACTTTGCCAGTTTGAGGATTGAGATGCACCCGCCACAGAGTCCCCTCCGCATCGGTGCGAGTTTCACCCGCCGCTACTTCTTTCAGCCGCTGATTAGTTTGAAAGTCAGCGAAGCGCACAAAATCAACCGCTACTGAACCATCTTCCTTGACAAAACCGTTAGCAAAATGCCACTGAAACCAAGAATCGGTTTCGCCGCGACTAACTAAAGATAGAGTTTCCGAGTCAATAACTAAGATCTGGGTTCCT
This sequence comes from Microcoleus sp. MON1_C5, assembly GCF_036701875.1. Classification (NCBI taxonomy): domain Bacteria; kingdom Bacillati; phylum Cyanobacteriota; class Cyanophyceae; order Oscillatoriales; family Microcoleaceae; genus Microcoleus; species Microcoleus sp. MON1_C5. The sequence goes on from NZ_JAUBRN010000060.1 coordinate 25,711, forward strand.
AACTCGGGTTTCCATTCCAAAGAGTCGCTGTAACTGCTAATTCCAGCTAACACTGGTAAAAATTTTACTCGTACTGGCGGCACAAAAAATATTAGATACTTTCCAGCCAAAACAAAATCGTGGAGCATAGGAGGGCCATCTAAAGCAACAGTTGCTTTTTGCACAATTTTGCCTGTAGGATCGCTTTTATATAGATTCAACTTTGTACTCGCACCATGTGTAATCCCAAAGTTAAAAATATTGCCAGTAATCGGGTCGCGCTTGCAGTGAGCTGAATAAGAAGATCCCCTCTCTAAACTTCCTAAATCGTCCGTTCCGCGAGTTTCCAAGGTTTGCAAATCGAGGCTGTGAGGCCAGCCACCTTCCCACAAAGCTAAAAGGCGATCGGGCAAAGCTAAAACAGAAGTATTGGCAGCATTTTTCACAGATTTAGTCCACCGCAACCATGCAGGCCCCGGTGCTGTCATGCCGTAATTAGGGTAGAGAAATTTATCAGCTTTTTCCTCAGCTTGGTATCCCGCTGTTTCCACGTAGCGATAAACAGCCGCAGCACCCGCATCGGTAAAATGTACAGCCAAAATTGCACCGTCGCCATCAAACCAGTGTCCCGCATCCATGCCGCCGCGTTGCAAACGTGCGGGCCCGTTACGGTAGAGAGTGCCTCGCAATCCTGCGGGAATTTTACCGCTTTTAACGGATAACTGAGTCAGGGGAAATTCCGCAGCCGGACGAGCTAAAGCGTGAGCCCAGGATTTTTTAGCTGAGATTTTAGTGTCTATTTTCATTGGAAACTCGCAATTTTCAACTGATATGACAGAAGTTTTCCTATACAATTATAGCAAAAATTAACTAACAGCTATGACTCTCCGCCGCCGTGCTCTGCTCACAACTTTTGGGCTGACTGCTATTGGTACTCAGCTTTTGCCGTTAGCGAAGCCCTCCAATAGGATCGCGCAAACCAACCTATCTCCCAAAAGTGCGATCGTTAAGCCCCGCCGCCTGCAAGTTGGCGATACTATAGCTTTAATCAATCCTGCAGCTTTCAACTACAAAAAGGAAATCGAGGATTTTTTTAAAGTTATCGAAAAGCTGGGATTAAAAGTTAAATTGGGAGAGCATTTTTACGACCGCTACGGCTATTTAGCAGGCAAGGATGCCGATCGCGCCGCCGATGTCAACGCAGCCTTTGCCGATGACTCAGTGCGAGCTATTTTTACCGGGATGGGCGGCTGGGGCTGCGGTCGGATATTGCCGCTTCTGGATTACAATATTATCGGCAACAATCCCAAAATTATTATGGGATTTAGCGATATTACTGCGCTGTTATTGGCGATTTATGCTAAAACTAATAGAGTAACTTTTCACGGCCCTTTAGGTGCGTCAACTTGGAGTCCCTTTACAGTGGATTACGTCAAAAAAGTTTTGTTTGACGGAGGTTCTGTGACGATGCAAAACTCCAAAAGCGTGCAAGCTCAAACAATCGGGCGCGGCACAGCTAGGGGTAAACTAATCGGCGGCAATTTATCAGTAATCGCAGCAATGGTTGGTTCTGCATATTTACCGCCGTGGGAAAACAGTATTTTGTTTGTTGAGGAAGTGGGCGAAGAAGTTTATCGCATCGATAGAATGTTGACGCAGCTTAAATTAGCCGGCATTCTCGATAAAATATCCGGTTTTATTTTCGGACAGTGTACCAAGTGCGAAGCTGAAAAACCCCAAGAATCCCTCACCTTACCTCAAGTCTTGTCCGACCACATTCGCCCTTTGAAGATTCCTGCGTGGTATGGTTCAATGGTGGGACACATCCGGGAACAGTTCACTTTGCCGATCGGTCAAGAAGTCGAAATCGACGCTGACTCTGGTACAATCAGATTATTAGAATCTGCTGTCAGCTAAATCTTAAACTCTTCTGGATATTACCGAGGCAGAGCCTCCGGATCTGCGTTCCCAGGCAGAGCCAGGGAACGAGAAATAAATTTAAACACAAAATCAGAAATATCGTGAAAAAAACCGCACAATTAATTAAACCCTTAACAGTAATAATTTTGACAATTCTTTGCCTGTTGCCGCTCAATGCCTGTGCAGCAGCAAGTAAAACCGCAAATGGCGACGCCATTTACCAGCAGCGAACCCTCCACAATCCCGACGGAATAGGCAAATTTTACATGGGTCGAGAAATTGCCCAAGTCATGGGATATCAAGGCGCTGGTTGGTTGGAAAGACCGTCTCGCGGTATGGAAGAAAAATCAGCTCGATTAGTCAACAATCTCGATTTAAAACCAACCGATATTGTAGCAGACATTGGAGCGGGAACGGGATATTTTAGCTTTCGCCTCGCTCCCTTAGTTCCACAAGGAAAGGTTTTGGCCGTTGACGTGCAGCCGGAAATGCTCAATCTTATTAATTTGAATAAACAAGAAAAAAATATCGCTAACGTTGAGCCAGTTTTGGGCAGTATCGACAATCCGAATTTGCCAGAAAATAGTGTAGATTTAGTGATAATGGTCGATGCTTATCACGAATTTGCATATCCCAGAGAAATGATGCAAGGAATTGTGAAAGCACTCAAACCGGGAGGTCGCACGGTATCGATCGAGTATCGGGGCGAAAACCCGCTGATTCCCATTAAAGGTTTGCACAAAATGACGCAGAAGCAGGTGAAAAAAGAAATGGCCGCCGTCGGTTTAGTATGGAAAGAGACAAAAGATATGTTGCCCCAGCAGCATTTGATGGTGTTTGAGAAACAATCTCAAATTTAGCAGCCAAACAGAGCGATCGCATACCATTTTTTATCATTTTTGTCAAGGTACAAAAGACGTATTTGTGTGTACGGGCGATCGCTCAGTCAAACATACTAAGCCTTAAGTAACCCTTAAGATAGACATTTTACTAAAAATACCATTTACAATTAAAAATTGATAACCCAGAGGCGCTTCCTTCATTTTTCAAGCGAAGAAGTGTCGCTATTAAGAAGTACCAGCGTGAACATTCCAAGTTCCATCCTCACCATGCTCGCCGGCATCGTAGTGACTCTGATCAGTCTCTGGTACGGGCAGAATCACGGTTTACTGCCGATCGCCGCCTCTAATGAAGCATCCGAGATAGACGCACTATTCAATACAATGATGACCATTTCCACTGGATTATTTATCATGGTCCAGGGAGTGCTAATCTTTGCTGCAATTAAATATCGCCGCCGTCCAGGAGACAACACAGATGGGCCGCCTTGGCATGACAACTTTCCCTTAGAAATTCTTTGGACAGCCGTGCCGGCGGTGATTATTTTAGGAATCGGAGTCTACAGTTTTGAGATTTACAACTCAATGGGAGGCCTCGATCCGATGGGCAATCACGACCACGGCACCATGCAAGCGCACTCTAAAATGCGGGGAAGTGCGATCGCAGCCACACTCTCAGATACACCCCAAAAAACTCCTCAAATTCCATCTCAAAAACTCGTTGCTTTAGGCGTAGGTGCTTCCCCTGAAAATGAAGACAAACCAGCAGACTTAGTTGTAAATGTCATGGGTTTGCAGTACGCCTGGATATTTAGCTATCCAGAAAGCGGCGTTAGTTCCGGCGAACTGCATATGCCAGCCAACCGCGACGTACAGCTAAATATCTCAGCCCAAGACGTGCTGCACGCATTTTGGCTGCCGGAATTTCGCCTCAAACAAGATGCAATTCCCGGGCGGCCGAGCGAACTGAGATTTACAGCAACTAAAACCGGCGAATACCGGGTGGTTTGTGCTGAATTGTGCGGCGCTTATCACGGAGCGATGAAAGCTGTAGCAGTCGTTCACACGCCAGAAGAATTCGACACTTGGCTGCAAAGCCAGCAAGTTGCTAGCAGTCAAAACTTAGAGCAAGCAGTTGCAGTCAATCCTGGGGAATTGTCAGACGGTGAATTTTTGGCTCCCTACGTCAGGGAAATAAAAATTAATTCCGAAACCCTAGAACAACTTCACCCAACTCATCACTAAAAATAGTCATTAGTTCCTGGCACTGGGTATTTTATCTTGAGCTAATAACTAATGACTAATAACTAATGACTAATAACTATGACACAAGCACAGTTCCAAGAAAGTGCCAACACTGAGGCTCGCGGAACAGCGCCCGCTGATAGACATTGGCGCGACTACTTCACTTTTAATACCGACCACAAAGTCATCGGTATTCAATACCTGGTAACAACATTTATTTTCTATCTAATCGGCGGCGTGATGGCCACTTTGGTGCGAACAGAACTCGCCACGCCCGACTCCGATTTTGTCCCCCCCGAACTCTACAACAGTTTATTTACTGTTCACGCTACGGTGATGATCTTCCTGTGGATCGTACCCGCCGGAGCCGGATTTGCTAACTTTTTGATCCCCTTAATGATTGGGGCAAAAGACATGGCATTTCCCAGACTGAATGCCCTTGCCTTTTGGCTAATTCCCGTAGGCGGCGTGTTGCTGTTGAGCAGTTTTTTGGTGGGAGCTCCGCAGGCGGGTTGGACTTCCTATCCGCCTTTGAGCTTAGTTACTGCTCAAGCGGGGGAAGAAATTTGGATTCTCAGCGTTTTGATTCTGGGAACTTCTTCAATTTTGGGGGCGGTTAATTTTGCCGTTACCATCTTTACCATGCGGGTTCCGAGCATGGGTCTCAATGATATGCCTTTGTTTTGCTGGGCGATGATTGCGACTTCAGCGCTCACTTTGATTGCTACTCCCGTCTTAGCCGCAGCTTTGATTTTGCTGTCGTTTGACTTGTTAGCGGGGACGGCATTTTTTAACCCGACCGGCAACGGCGATCCCATCGTCTACCAGCATTTATTCTGGTTTTATTCGCACCCGGCAGTTTACATTATGATTATGCCCTTTTTCGGGGTAATTTCAGAAGTTTTGCCAGTGCATTCGCGCAAGCCAATTTTTGGTTATTTGGCGATCGCATATTCCAGTCTCGCCATCAGCTTTTTGGGCTTGATCGTGTGGGCGCACCATATGTTTACCAGCGGCACTCCCGGCTGGCTGCGGATGTTTTTTATGATCACGACTATGATCATCGCCGTACCAACTGGGATTAAAATATTTAGCTGGTTGGCAACTATTTGGGGAGGAAAACTCCGGCTTGTCAGCGCCATGCTATTTGGGATGGGTTTTATCTCAACATTTGTCCTCGGTGGCATCACCGGGATCATGGTGGCTTCCGTACCTTTCGACATTCACGTTCACGACACTTATTTTGTCGTCGCTCACCTACACTACGTGCTGTTTGGCGGCTCAGTGTTTGGAATTTACGCTGCTTTTTACCACTGGTTCCCCAAAATGACGGGGCGGATGATTAATGAATTTTGGGGTAGAGTTCACTTTGTTTTAACCTATGTTGGCTTTACTGTAACTTTCTTGCCCATGCACGCTTTGGGGATGCAAGGAATGCCTCGGCGGGTGGCAATGTACGACCCGAAATTTACCACAATTAATGTCATTTGTACTGTCGGTGCTTATATGCTGGCAGTGTCTACAATCCCGTTTATCATTAATGTGATTTGGAGCTGGAGGTACGGCCCGAAAGCAGGTGACAATCCTTGGCAAGCTTTGAGTTTGGAATGGATGACGACTTCGCCACCCCCCATCGAAAATTTTGAAGGAGTGCCGGTATTGGCAACTGGGCCTTACGATTACGGCATGGAAAAAATTCAGAATACAGGGGAACGTCTCAGGCTCAAGCTGAGGGAAAATGCCACCCGCAACGCCCAGAAAACAGGTATTCCTCTTGCGGAGGCTCAAGCTTCAACTTTCTTGGGCCGTACTGCAACTTTGGTCGCTCCTGAATCCGAGGTAAATGTTGATTCTCCTGCTGATGAAAGTCAAGATGGCGAATAGTTATTAGTCATCAGTCATTAGTCATTGGGCATTGTTGACGGTTGACTGTTAACTGTTGACTAATGACTGATTACTAATGCCAACTGCCAACTGCCAACTGACAACTGACAACTGACAACTGACTTCTTCATTACCAATTTCTTATGCAAATTCCAGCGATCGATCCGGCAAAAACAGCCCTGAATTACCACCACGAGGGCGAAGTAGAAGCACACGGTGTCGAGCATCCCGACCACCGAATGTTAGGGGTAATTGTGTTCCTGTGCGCTGAAGGCATGATATTTTTCGGTATGTTTGCCGCGTATTTGATTTATCGGGCGATGGCCCCCGCGTGGCCTCCTGAAGGTACGCCCGAGCGAGAGTTATTGCTGCCGGGAATCAATACGGTAATTCTGATTGCTAGCAGTTTTGTGATTCACAATGCGGATACTGCAATCAAAAAGAATGATGCCGCCGGAATGCGGAATTGGTTGCTCGTAACTATTGCTATGGGCGCAGTTTTCTTGTTCGGTCAGGTTTACGAATACGCTCATTTAGAGTTTGGCTTGACGACTAATTTGTATGCCAGTTGCTTTTACGTTTTGACTGCTTTTCACGGCTTGCACGTAACGTTGGGAGTGCTTTTGATGGTGGCGGTGGTGTGGCGATCGCGCTCGCAAGGTCACTATTCTAGCGAGCACCACTTTGGAATCGAAGCGACTGAGATTTACTGGCACTTTGTGGATGTGATTTGGATTGTTTTGTTTTTGCTGCTGTATATTTTGTGATCCCAGAGGCTTTTCGACCTCTGCCACAAGAGATTTGTATCACCCCCAATTGGGGGTTTTTTATTGTTTGGAGAGTGCGATCGACCTTTATTTAGATGAATTACAGCCGATCGCGCTAAACTAAAAGTAGCAATTCTCCTATCCAGCAGCATTGAGAAAATTATGCAGTGCGAATTGTGCGATCGACAAATGGAAGCATTAACCGCCCATCACCTCATCCCCAAACAAAACACTAAGCGGAAAAACGAAGATCCAAGCCCGACAATCGACATTTGCTCCGCTTGTCACCGCCAGATTCACTCTCTATTTGACAACAAACACCTCGCCCAAGAGCTCAACACCCTGGAAAAGCTCAAAAATGACCCTGAACTCCAGAAATTTGTCTCTTGGATTAAGAAACAAAAAACCGACAAACGCATTCAAGTACGCGGCAAAAAAGCTTGATCGCAGGGCCAGAACTCAGATATATAGTCCTGGCCGCAGTTACTGTCTGAGGCCCGGTTTCTTCATAAATTTTTCGTTCCCTCACCCAAAATTTTGCAGAGCCACCCGGTTTGTTTGCGTAAATCCTAGTATAGTGATTTACTTATTAGTAACAAGCTGCCAACTATTATCATGAACCTCACCTCCCTCGAACTCGCAAAAGACCGAGCGCGCATCTACAAAAACTACCTCCAAATGGAAATAGATGCCAAAGCTAACATAAACAAACTAGCTTTTTTAGACCGAGGCATTGAAAAATCACCTTACCAAAAAGAAATTAAAAACTATCCCGAGTATCTCAAACAGAAACCCGACGGCTTAAAAGTAATTAGCTATATTCCCGGACCCAATAATCCCCTCAAACTTACCCCCTTTCCCAGCCTGGGAGAACTACCTCAAATTAACTCTCAAGCTTTAAATTTTCTCCACGCAGACATCAAAGAAGCCTGCGTTTGCATTGGTAGTTTTGTAGACGGCAAAATTCAGGCGCAGTGGCTGGGAAAAAACGCACTTACCAATGCTGAGCAGTGGAGTGCCACTAAAATTATCGCACTCCTTAATATCGTCAGTCAACTAAATAACAAATATCCCGACTGCGACATTGACAACTGCGTTGTTAGAGATGGTAACGGGCAAAAACACGATTATTATTTTTACGATGTAGCAAAAGACATGATTAACTATGCCTCCAATATCGGAAGTTCAAACTCCTTAGCTGCGATGTTCAAACGCTTCGATACTCGCATAGGACTAGAGCAATGGCTGAAGAGCGCTACTGGCAATAATGACCTAATTTTTCGCGGCGATTACGGCGAAAATCCTTATCTCACCAACCCAAAAATATTCGATCTCACCAAAAAACAAGTGCTTTTAAGTGCCGCAGTAAACAGCACCAAACAAAAAAATTCCGTATCTGCTTATGACTTGACCAGGCTGATTTCCATGTTAGGATGGCACTTCCACATCGAACAGCGATCGCGCATGAAAGCATCTCAGTGGAACAGCTTAGAAAGCATTGTCAGAGCAATGGGACACGACAGCGCTCGATATGTGGACGTAGCAATTAAAACTTTGGGGATGGAGGGCCTTATCACTTCTCCAGTAATTATCTCAAAATTGGGTTACGGACTGAGCGCGATCAGGGGAACCCTAGAAACAGTTTATGTGGCTTTAGTGCGGTTTGTTGACGAGCGTCCGAAGGCGGCGGGAAAGCCGGCAAAACTCAGAACTTTAGCCATGACTTTGCGGGCAGAAAAAGCTGTAGGCAGTTCCAGCAATGTCGATCGCTTGGCGATCGAACTCGACGCCAGATGTTGCGCCGAAGTCACGGAAATTCTCCGCCGGTTGTTTGCCGAAGAATTTTAAACGCGGGCGATCGACTAATTAGAAAGTCGGTGAAACTTGCGGTAAAGCATCCTCTCCACCGGCTTTCCTCCCCGCAAATGTTGCTCAGTTATTGCCGCAACTTCTTCAGGGCAAACGGCATTGTACCAAACCTCTTCTGGCAGCACCAACACCATCGGCCCGTTGCCGCACTGTCCCAAACAACTGCTAGCAACAACTTCAACTTCTGAGGGCGACAATTTCTGAAAAGCTGCCAGTACCTTTGCTGAATTTTGCTTGCGACAAGTGCGGTTTTGGCAAACAAGAACTTGCCTAGAAGATTCTGTGATTTTCATGTTTTTTTACTTGACCTTCTACTACATATATGCTATTTTTTTATCATGGGAATAGGTGCGGCCATATATACTCGAATTCTAACGGGTTCCCAGGCAGAGCCGGAGAACAGATTTCCAGAGAAAGAGCCTTGGTTGCACAGGAAAATTCGAGGCAGATCCTGGTAACGACTAGAGTTGGATAAAATTATTGTGGGGTGGGCGTCCCGCCCGCCCGAAAAATACAATTTAGATGCGGGACAGCTTAAGACTTCAGCGCAACCTACGGTTAATCTGGTGACAAACCTTTGGAAGCCAACCATTGTCGATCGAACAAACGCGACTGATACCGAGCCCCACCGTCGCAGAGTACCGTAACAATCGTATGTCCCGGCCCCATTTGCTTCGCTACAGCCACGGCCGCCGCCACATTAATCCCCACAGAACCGCCCATAAACAGCCCTTCTTTCCTCAGCAGTTGGTAAATCACCCGGACAGCTTCCGTATCATCAATTTGGATGGCGTCATCTACCGGGGCATTCTCCATATTTGCAGTGACGCGGGTGGTGCCAATTCCCTCAGTAATCGAACTACCTTCAGTCTTAATTTCCCCAGTTTTGAAATAACTGTAAAGCCCGCTGCCCATCGGGTCTGCCAAGACAATTCTAACAGCAGGATTTTTTTCTTTCAAAAACATTCCTACGCCAGCAAAAGTGCCGCCAGTACCAGTAGCTGTTACCCAAGCATCAATTTTACCGTTTGTTTGTTCCCAAATTTCCGGGCCAGTCGTCTCGTAATGAGCTCGGCGATTGGCTAAATTGTCAAACTGATTTGCCCAGACTGCATTCTCCATTTCCGAAGCCACTCTTCCCGACAATTTGACATAATTATTCGGGTCTTTGTAAGGAACAGCGGGAACAGTCCGAACTTCAGCGCCCAAGGTTTTCAAAGCATCGATTTTTTCTTGAGATTGGTTATCGGGAATCACAATCAAACATTTGTAACCTTTAGCGTTGCAAATGTGTGCCAAACCGATGCCTGTATTGCCGGCAGTGCCTTCAACAACGGTGCCGCCAGGTTTTAGCAAGCCTTTTTCTTCTGCATCTTTGATGATGTATAAAGCGGCCCTATCTTTAACAGAACCGCCCGGATTAAGAAACTCTGCTTTGCCGAGAATTTCGCAGCCTGTTTCATCGCTGAAGCTGTTTAAGCGAATTAGTGGTGTGTTGCCGATTGTGCCTACAAAGCCGTTTTTAATATCCATATTTTTTGCGTGTTTGCATCCTATTATTAATTTTTACAATAAGTTGATATTTATTGCTAGCAGTTCTACCAAATTTTGCTCAGATTGAGTAAAAATCCGGGCAAAACGGGGTCGCCACTAACTTTAGCCGGATTCTCCAAACATTCCTCTGGCAAACCAGGACGATAGATGTAAACTCTGCGATTTTTGCGGTCTATAAGCCAGCCTAACTGCACTCCTGCTTCTCTCATATATTCTTGCATTTTTTCTTGCAATGGCTTGAGATTGTCAGAAGCCGACCTCAGTTCTACTACAAAATCGGGGCAAATAGGTGCGAATTTATCTTGCTGTTCTTGAGATAAAGCATTCCACCGTTCCAGTTTAATCCACGAGGCATCTGGAGACTTGTCACCCATTGCCAGCTTAAATCCCGTACTGGAGTCAAAACAGATACCAGTTCCATCTTGCCCGGCCCAAATATACAACTCTCCAAAGACGCTACCGCTGCGATTTCCCGTCTCCGAACCAGTAGGAGGCATAATTAGCAATTCTCCCGATTTGTTGCGTTCAATGCGTAATTCACTATTGATTTGACAGAACTCGAAAAACTCGTCGTCTGTCATTTGCAATTTTGGCGGTATTCGCAACACAATTGTTGATGACACCATTTTGCCTTTCCTCAAATGTAAATTGTTCTGACAAGATTGCACAATTTCTTTGTTTGTAGTGAGGACTAAAGTTCTCATTAGGATTAATGATTAAAGTCCTGACTACAAACTGGTTTGAGGCGCGAATTATAGAGGTAAGGTGCGCTAGGCGCACCCTATCTCATTAGGTTCTGCGCCCACGAATGTTAAACCTATTTATTCGGCTGAGGAGTCATCCGCAAATAAGGCTTAATCGGCGTATAACCTTTAGGGAATTTCTCTTCCAACTCTTTCGGGTCGGTAATCGAAGGTACGATTACGCAATCGTCGCCATCTTTCCAATCAACTGGAGTCGCAACGCTGTATTTGTCCGTAAGTTGCAAGGAATCAATTACTCGCAAAATTTCATTAAAATTCCGACCCGTGCTCGCCGGATAAGTAATGCTCAAACGCAATTTCTTTTGCGGGTCAATCACAAAAACTGTGCGGATTGTTAAGTTGTTCAGCGAGTTGGGATGGATCATGTCGTAAATGTCGGAGACTTTACGATCGCCATCTGCTAAAATCGGATAATTGAGGGTGACTTTTTGAGTTTCCTCAATATCTTTAATCCAGCCCATGTGAGAATCCACATCATCGACGCTGAGGGCAATGGTTTTGACGCCCCGCTTTTCAAATTCAGACTTTAGACGGGCCACTGCACCGAGTTCGGTGGTGCAAACTGGAGTATAGTCTTTCGGGTGAGAAAACAACACGACCCAGCTATCGCCAGCCCAGTCGTAGAAATTGATTTCCCCTTCAGACGAAGCTTGGGTAAAGTTGGGAACTGTATCGCCTAATCGCAGAGTCATAACTGATTTCCTCTAATTTTATTTAAGGACTGTTCCTTATCATGCCATAATTGCCCGGTTTCTCGATCGAGCTGTAAAGGATTCTAAACTTTTTGGTCGATCGCTCGGCAATTCCACTACTGTAATGTATCTGTGGCTTATACCGCTAAATTTTCTTGCTATGCTTTACTTTCTGCTGAAGGCAATACAGCCTATTTTAGTCCCGCTGTGTTTTGTGTCCGCCTGGGGTTTAGTTTTTTTGCTGTGTTTGAGTGTCGGGCGTACTGTCACCGACTCCCTGCGTCGAGCTCAGCGGATGCACCAAATCCCTTGTGCTAACTGCGTATTTTTCACCGGCGACTACCACCTCAAGTGTCCCGTTCAGCCTACAATAGCTTTATCTGAAGATGCGATCGACTGTCCTGATTATCGAGGGCATTCGGGAATTTACGGTTGAAAAATCCGACCGCTGCTTTACATATTTCTTAACATCTCTCGCTCTTTAGACCTCTCCAGAAAAGAATTATGCGTCATTTAAAACCCTTGGTGGAGGCAAGGAGATCGCGTCTATACATAAATTAAATTCGGCGAGGTCTGATGAATTGCCCCTACATAAACAGGATTTGCTCTTTTAAACAAAAGCTGAGTTCGACGGAGAATAAATAGACCCCATTCCGAACGCAGAAGGCAGAGATAAAGAATCAGTCCCTATGCAGGGCTATTTCATTCTAAACAAGTCTTTGAGGATGTTAAAATTAAAGCCAGCAAGACGTTGAGCTTGAGCCATGT
>NZ_JAUBRN010000061.1:0-35168 GCF_036701875.1 Microcoleus sp. MON1_C5
CTGTGCCTATTACTAGCTGAAATATGTTTGTTCCTTGCAGGCGTGCTATCGATAGCATACCACAACTGTGCAATGCCCATCGGTGAGCTCATTACAGAAGTGTATGATATTGCCTTTGTTGATTCACAACTCTATGGCATTGAGCGAGTACGAGCTCGATAAAATGCTCGTTGCTGCTGACTTCGCACCACTGAAAGAAGAGAAAGATGTTGCGTTTTATTACGAAAATAACCATTATCTACCCTTCTAGATAGACTAATAGTCATGCTCGGAGCGGTCAAACTGGCGACCAATTCTATCAGATGCTGAGTTTATCAGCACTAAGGGAAATACCGTCATCGGCAACATCGAGTATGATTTCTTAACAGTTTTGCAAAACAAGTCTAATAGCATATATCACATTAAGTGATTACCAAAAACTGAATGTAGATGCGTTTTTGGCGCAGGCGCGAGCCTACTACGACCTCAGCAGCACTCAACTCGGAGATATGCTCAAACAACCTCAGACGGCTCAGTTGTCCCATCCTTTACCAGTATAGCGCGCCAGAGAGATCGATCGCTGGGCAAGTTCAAAAGATTATGAATCTTTGCTTGGACGAAAGCGATCGGTCTGTTATTATGATGAAACCAAAAAGGGCGGGTGGCGAAATTGGTAGACGCATCAGACTCAAAATCTGACACCGAAAGGTATGAGAGTTCGATTCTCTCCCCGCCCACTGCGAGGAAAGCTAGTGATGTCTTAATAAAGCGCTCTGTGCTAAATAGCCAAGCAGCTCCAACTGCATCTCTAATCACTTTATCTCGCACTCGCTGGTGGCTGTCGTTGCTAGCCGAGTATTTTCCAAAATTCAGTTGAAATAACTGATGACCAACCGCACTGTTACTTTCATCTGCTTTTTTATGTAATAAAAACAGAAAAAGATGAGTAATCAGGCAAGTAATATACCTTCTGTGGATTTAGCTATGGTTCCAGGGACAGTGTATATCCAAGATTGTGTCTCAAATCAGTTAAGTAAACTGTATAGTCTTGATTTAGCCACAGGTAAAGCAACATTCATCGGTGAGATCATTACAGAACTGTATGATATTGCCTTTGTTGATTCACAACTCTATGGCATCGATCGAGAAGGCGACACAACGCAGCTCGTAAAAATTGACATCAAAACGGGCGATACGATTGTCATTGGGGATACCGGCTTTGCTACAGCCGGCTTGGCTTATAACGCCCAACGTCAAACCCTTTATGCCAGCACAGCTAAACAACTGATTGCCCTGGATATCAAAACAGGAAAAGGTACACCAGTAGCTACCGTAGCTAATAAAGACTACAACTGTGGCGAAGTTGCCTTTGATAGCAATGGCATAGCATATATCACATTAATTGGCTACGAAAAGAAGAAATTACTTGCTAGCTGCAATCTCGATACTAGCGAAGTTAAAACTATTGGTGATACCGGATTTCCTGGTATTGGCAGTATAGAATTTGTTGGCAATGTCCTTTATGGCGTTACCGGCAGATTTTTTAACTTGGGAAAAGACGGTCAATTAATCCGCATTAATACCCAGACAGGTAAAGGCACATTAGTGGCTCAAACCAAGCCTAGCGGTCGTTGGGCAGGAATTGCGGTTTATCAACCAGCAGCAGAAGCGATCCCAACCATCACTTCAAAACCTAACACTGAAGCTACACCAGCTCCACAAACACCTACTACAACTCCTGAGGAAACTATGCAACTGTTAACCATTGATACCAAAGCAAACTGTTACGTTATCAATACCGATCAGATGAATAACTTGCAACAAAATGTTGCTAAGTCTCTGACATTAGACAAAGGAACTTTTGACATCCAAATTACCAGTGGTAGCTTCAGTTATAGTGCCAACAATACCGTCGGTGAGCCTTTTGTTTTTCTCTGGATTTATGGACTTGATGGCAGTACCTTTATCAACACAAAGACAGGTGTTGAGACAGGTGGAACTTGGGCAACTTTAAACGGCAATAACGACAAATTGCAGTTAGATATCAAAGAAAAAGCTGTAGTCTGTGCTTTATTCTTTGATATCTATAATGGTGATAATCAAGGACAAGTCACTGTTTCAATCACTGGCAATCAACAGAATCCCCGAACTTTAACCGTTGATAGCCAGACAAACTGCTATCCGCTTGATAGAAATACTCTCTCAAATCTTAAAAAAGCCAATGCTAATTCTATCGAGTTAGCCCCAGGAAACTATCGCGTCAAGATTCGGGAAAGCAATGCCACTTATGGAGCAGCAGCAAAAAATTTCCAATTAGAACCTTGGGCGTTACTCTTGATTCAAGGGGGAAAATTTATCTCCAAGTTGACAGGAATTGAAGTTAGCGAAAGTTGGTGTTCCTTAAATGGCTTCAAAGATGACGTTATTTTTGAAGTCAAAGAAAAAACAACCATCTCCGGCTTCTTTTTTGATACATACATAGAAGATAACCAAGGGCAAGTTGTTTTAGAAATCAACAACATCAGTGATGGAGAATTAGACGGAGAAAAGGCACAGCCATCAGAAACACCTGATATCGGCATCAGCGGAGGTAATGTTAATGTATGGGGTGGTCCTTTTATTACCCCTAATGCCCCTACTCCTGAAACCATCAAAATTGGCAGTGGATTTAACTTCAGTTTTGACCAAGCTCAGATGGAAGAAATGTGGCAGGAAATGGCAGCCAAAATCAATACTTCCATCACAGTAACAGGTGACCCGAACGAGAAAAAAGAAGCTTATTGGGACAATTTGGAAAAATGGCTGCTTAAAGGCTATCAAACTCAAGCTAAAGACTTAGGCATGAGGGTAGCACGGCTGGACTTTATGTTTAAGACTCTTACCCAACAAATGGAAGTTAGTTTTAATCAGAATTTCCACAATTGGTCGGGGTACTTCAACAAAAATCTCAACGACTTATTTATTTCCCGAATCCCCCGCATTGTTAGTGAGCAGGTGAATTTAAGAATCTCTGAGCAAACCCAAGAGATTAAAAACTTAGTGCTGCAACAAATGCAAACCGAACTCAATGAGCGTGTTGAGGCTGTCGTTAATCTCAAAGTGGCTAATCAGACTCAAGAAGTTAAGAACCTCGTAGTTCAGCAAATGCAAACTGAACTTGAGCAACGGATTGAGAATGTAGTTAACATCAAAGTTGCCAATCAGTCTACAGAGATTAATACCCAGGTAATTAATCAAATGTCGGCTGATATTGATGAGCGCATTAGTAACTCGGTTAATGTCCAAATCGCCAATCAATCTCAAGAGATCACTAATCAGGTAATTCAGCAACTCCAACATAATATTGATCAGCGTGTTGAGAATGTGGTGAGCATCAAGATTTCCGATCAAACCCAGAATGTGAAGAATCTGGTGATTCAGCAGATGCAAACTTACATCGATCAACGCATCGATAATGTCGTGAACCTGAAAGTGTCTAATCTATCTCAAGATATTAACACTCAAATTGTTCAGCAAATTCAACACGACATGGATCAGCGGATTAATGCGGTAGTTAATCTCAAAATTGCTGACCAAAGCCAAAACATTAAAAATCTGGTCATTCAGCAGATTGAATCTAACATTGATGCTCGCATCAATACGGCTGTTAATCAATCTAGCACGAGCAACGTGCAGTTAGTGACTAATAATATTGTCAACGATCTTGACAATCGCATTAATGTTAGCTTGGATAACAAGATTCTCAACTTCCGTAATGATGTCTCTACTATCGTCAAAAATGAGCTGAACCAAAACTTCACGCAGAACATCAAAAATACGATTTTTGCAGATTTGAAACAGCAACAATTCTACCTGGATATGAACTTGATTAAGTCAGAAGTTGAGAACTTCTACTCTAATCTGGCACAGTTTGAGAATCAGTTCTATTTACGCATTGAACAAGGGGACACTCAACTGTATAACTGGACGCTGGAACAACTTATTGCTCTCCAAGGTTGCTTAACAGATCGTCAGGCTTTAGGGGATATCTTTGAATCTTTCGCCAAGAGACTCAAAGATGAATTAGAGAATGCTGAATGCGTTCGTCCCGATCGTTTTAGTTCTTGGGTAAGAACAGATATGCGGTCACAATTTCAACCTACCCAACCTCCGCAATTACCACAACGTTAATCAGTAGGTAGACATATATCTTGGGTGTCCGAAGAAAGGAACGAAGCCATCCCAAACCGCAAGCGAATTCGTTCCTCTATTCGGACATGAGGGTATTGATTTATGTTCACCGCCCACTGCTAAAAAAGCTTAATAAATCTAGGGTTCCAGGTAGGCCACCGGGAACCCTACTTTATATGGCATGAGGAATCGGGCATCGGGAATTGCGAATTGGTAACTAATGACAACAGTCAACCGTTAACAGTCAACAGTCAACAGTCAATAGATTTTATGGGTGAAATCGCCGCTTTAGGCGCTGCATTTGTCTGGGCTCTATCTTCCACCATCTGGCAGCGAGTGGGACAGCAAATCCCCGCAGTGGTGCTCAACTTGCTCAAAGGCGCGATCGCCCTTTTCATGCTCCTTGCCACTGTACTAATTTTAGGCAAACCCTTACCCGCCATCAACCCTAATATTTTAGCAATGCTGCTGATTAGCGGCGGTCTAGGAATTGGCATCGGAGACACCGCTTTCTTTATCGTATTAAAATATTTAGGCGCGAGGCGAACGCTGCTTTTAGAAACCCTATCTCCCCCTTTAACAGCTTTATTGGGCTTAATATTTTTGCAAGAAAAGTTATCGCCCATTGCTTGTACTGGCATTCTTTTAACAATCTGCGGCGTAGCGTGGGTAATTGCAGAACGAACAGCCGAAACAACCTTATCATCAAAACATCTTTGGCAGGGATTAGGTATTAGTTTATTAGGACAAACAACCCACGCCGTTGGAGCAATTTTATCCCGCGCCGCCTTCACTCAAATAGATATTGATCCTCTGTGGACGGCTGCCTTGCGTTTGAGCGGCGGTATGGCAGTCATGCTGTGTTTTTTTAAGCCAACAAACCTGGAGAGTTTCAAACAATTAAAATCCTCAAAAATATTAGGTGCCATAATTCTGGCAGCTTTTTTAGGAACCTATCTCGGGATTTCCCTGCAACAGACTTCACTGAAATATGCACCCGCAGCAATCGCTCAAACACTCAGTTCTACCAGCCCCCTATTTATACTGCCTTTAGCGGTGCTGGCGGGCGAAAAAGTGAGCATTCGGGCTGTTTTGGGGGTAGTTGGTGCGATCGGTGGGATCGCCTTATTATTGGGTTTGAAGTGATTAGATTTGAGACAGAAGTGTTGCGTGTCGCTAAAAAGTCAAAAAATAGGCTCTTTCTTAGTTGGTGTCCTTAAATATTAGTTTAAGTAGCCAAAAACGGGTCTTCCATACTTAGTATGCTCAAATATAGCAATCCTCGCATCATTTGTGAATTTCTTACTCTCTACCCTCGGGTTCGGGGTGGGTTAGGGTGGGGTAAAAAATTTACGACTCCTGCAAGGATTGCTATATTAGTTTAACTAGCCCAAAACTCAACTACGTCTAAATTGACTGTAAAAACGTATCAATTTAAGTTAAATAATAGTTAAATAATGAGTCAGTTTATTGCCCTTGCCCAAGACCTCGAAACTCTGATAGAATAACAACTCCGACAAGTTAAAATAAAACTATCGGGAGAAATTGAGAAGAAAATTGCAACCGATCGCCAGAACGAAGAGGAAGTGATTTATGCTTCTCATACTGGGGTAAAAAACTTGGCAGAAATCCGTAAGCATTTTGACGTGATCATCCAGTACATCACGCAGGTAACAGCTAATCCGAATACTTGAAGCTGCAAAAGTGCGATCGCCCTTACATCCCAACTTGTCAAAAAGCGCGATTTAAGGGCGATCGGATATAACCATCAACAACACGGCGATGGAGGAAACGGGAGTGCCGTTTCCTGATTTCGGGCTACTCTTACAAATTGCAACTCATATCCCCAGATAATTGACTGAAACGCGCATTTTCCCGATAGTCTACCGGACAATCAATCACGCAAGGGACATCTTGAGCAAGGGCTTCTTTCAGAATCGGAATTAAATCGGTTGCAGCTTCCACTCGATAGCCTTTTAAACCCATACTTTCCGCAAATTTCACAAAATCGGGATTGCCAAATTTGACGAAATCGGAATGACCAAAATAATCTTGCTGCTTCCATTCAATTAACCCGTAGCCGCCATCATTAAAGATCAGCGTCACAAAATTAGTACCGACTCGCAAAGCAGTTTCTAACTCTTGACAGTTCATCATAAAACCGCCGTCGCCGGTGGCTGCTATTACTTTGCGATCGGGATAAACGAGTTTTGCAGCCACCGCACCCGGAATCGCAATTCCCATCGCCGCAAAGCCGTTGGAAATCAAACAGGTATTCGGGCGATCGCAATGATAGTGCCGCGCGATCCACATTTTGTGAGCTCCCACATCAGATATAAGAATATCTTCCGGGCCCAGGACTTGCCGCAAATCGTAAATAAGTTTTTGTGGCTTGATCGGGAAACCGTCGTCGGCTGCATATTGTTCGTACCCAGCGCGAATATCCGCCCGCAATTGCTTAGCAAAAGGATCTACTTTCTCCATGCGATCGGCACGCTGCAAAATTTCATTGAGGGAATCAGAAATATCTCCCACAACTTCTATAAGAGGAATATAACTGCTGTCAATTTCTGCTGGCAAAGATCCAATGTGAATAATCGGAATTTTTCCTTCTGGATTCCACTTCTTCGGGGAATATTCAATCAAATCGTAGCCAACAGCAATCACTAAATCCGTTTCTTCAAAAGCACAACTAATATAATCCCGTTTTTGCAATCCCGTCGTCCACAGTGCCAAAGGATGAGTGTAAGGAATTACACCTTTGCCCATGAAAGTATTAGCTACAGGAATATTCAATCGAGTAGCAAATTGTGTCAAAGCATCGCTGGCGTTAGCGCGGATCGCGCCGTTTCCTACTAAAAGCAGAGGACTTTTTGCCTTGGAAATTGCCACAGCGGCTTTATTCAAGCTTTGGTAAGCGCCAAAAGTTTTTTCGCGGTTGTCTTTGGTGAGCGGAGTTCCTTCAGCCGGCATTGCTGCGATGTTTTCAGGTAAGTCAATGTGAACAGATCCCGGCTTTTCACTTTGAGCTACTTTAAAGGCTTTGCGGACAATTTCTGCCGTCGTGCTGGGGCGAACAATTTGAGCATTCCACTTAGTAACTGGCTCAAACATGGCAACCAAATCTAAATATTGGTGCGATTCTATGTGCATCCTGTCTGTGCCAACTTGTCCGGTAATTGCTATTAAAGGAGCTCCGTCTAAGTTGGCGTCAGCAACTCCTGTCATTAAGTTAGTTGCGCCTGGGCCCAAGGTTGACAAGCAAACGCCGGCTTTGCCGGTGAGACGACCGTAAACGTCGGCCATGAAAGCCGCGCCTTGTTCGTGGCGAGTAGTAATAAATTTAATTGAAGAGTTTCTCAGGGCTTCTAAAATTTCTAAATTTTCTTCTCCCGGAAGTCCGAAGACGTATTCGACGCCTTCATTTTCTAAACATTTTACCAATAGTTGAGCTGTGTTCATTTCCGTTTCTTTCCTCGGTTAATGGGGGTTTTTGGTCTTTTTAAACCGATCGCAAAAATACTAAATGGGAATTTTTAACCGCAGGTAAACGCAGATAAACGCAGACTTATGTAGATTTGTGCGATCGGTTGATAGAGTGGGAGCTTATTTCACCCACACTGTTTTTATGTTAACAAATTCGTGCATTCCTTGGATGCTCAATTCGCGTCCGTAACCGGAGCGTTTGATGCCGCCGAAGGGCAATCTAGGGTCTGATTTTACTAAACCGTTGATGAATACCGCGCCGGCCTCTAGTTCGGAAATAAAGCGATCGCTCTCTGAGTTTACTGTAGTCCAAGCTGACGCACCCAAGCCAAAAGATGTGCTGTTTGCGAGGGCGATCGCCTCATCCATGTCTGCCACTCGGAATACTAAAGCTACGGGCCCGAAAAATTCTTCTTGACGGGCAGAGGCATTCGGCGGAATGTCTGCCAGAATAGTTGGCAAGTAGAAATTGCCGGCATTCTCTGACAATGGGCGGCCACCTGTCAGAAGTTTTGCTCCCGATTGGACGCAAGTTTGCACTTGATTGTCCAAGTCTTTGAGGATTGCGGGAGTAGCTAAAGGGCCGATATCGGTTTCGGGCAACATCGGAGCGCCTACTTTTAATTGCTCGAATTTTTCGACAAATCCTGTGATGAATTCGTCGGCAATCTCTTCTGCTAAAATAAAGCGTTTGGCTGCGATGCAAGATTGACCGTTATTGAGCATCCGGGATGTCACAGCAGTTGATAAAGCTGCTGCTACATCGGCGCTGGACATCACAATAAAGGGGTCGCTTCCTCCCAATTCCAGCACTACTTTTTTCAAATTTTTGCCCGCATTTGCTGCCAAACTTTCACCCGCTGGTTCGCTACCGGTGAGAGTTGCTGCTTTTATACGATCGTCCGCAACGATATCGGCTACTTTGTCGGCGCCGACTAACAAAGTTTGAAAAACTCCCTCGGGAAAGCCAGCAAGCGTAAAAATTTCTTCGATTTTCAAAGCGCACTGAGGCACGTTGGAAGCGTGTTTGAGCAAGCCGACATTGCCCGCCATCAGTGCTGGCGCCGCAAACCGAAAAACTTGCCAAAATGGGAAATTCCAGGGCATAACGGCTAAAATAGGCCCCAGCGGTTGGTAGCGGACAAAGCTGCTGCTAGCGTCAGTGGTTGCCGGTACGTCTGCCATAAATTGAGCGGCATTTTTGGCGTAATACCGACAAACTAAGGCGCATTTTTCCACTTCGCCGATCGCAGATTTGAGCGTTTTGCCCATTTCCAGGGTCATCATTTCAGCGTAAATTTCGCGATCGCGCTCCAAGATGTCTGCAGCTTTCTGCATCCACAGGGCTCTCTGCTCAAACGGCAGTTGGCGGTATTTTTTAAAAGCTTGCTGTGCTAATTCCAGCTTAGCTTCTATTACCTCATCCGCGATCGGCTCGAAAGTTTTCAGCGTTTCTCCCGTTGCCGGGTTGATAGTAGCAATAGCCATGGTTTCATCTCCTGTGTGAAAAACACAAAACTCCCTGCTAGTTTTCAGCCTCGGCAGGGAGTTGTATCAAGGTATTACAAAATAGGAATTTACCGGCCACGTTTTCTTTCAGGTCTTGCCAAGTTGCAAGTACCGCGATTTGTTTAAATTTCTATACTTTTAATTATAGTTCAGAGTCTCGATCGCAAATCTTAAGAAAATTTGTCTTTCTGAAATCACGCACAAATCTCAAGAACAGGCTAGACGGCCTGTTCCACAAAAGTTAAATGTTTTTGTGGGGCGTCCCGCCCGCCCCTGACCGCTTTATTCACCATTAATGGTGCAAGATGGATGAAATATCTTGTCGGGTGTCCCGCCCGCCTTGCATTCTCAAGAACAGACCCGACGGCCTGTTCCATTACACATTTCTCAATTCCTCTCCCTCAAACAGACTGTTCCTGGACGTAATCCTGCACGTAAGACTGATAGTAATACCTGCTGCCTTTATCGTTATTCGCCACCATTCCCAACAGCGGAATTCCGGCCATTTTTAAATCTTCAAAAGCCAACAACAGCGCCTCCCGCTCAGTTTGATGCAGCCCCACTACCAGCATCAATCCGTTAGTGTGAGCCGCCAACAAATTCGCATCCGCCAAACCCAACAGCGGTGCAGTATCGTAAATAACTAAGTCAAAATGACTTGACAAAGCTGCCATTAAATGTGGCATTTTTCGGGAAGAAAGCACCTTTGTGGGATCGAGAGGAACCGGGCCGGAAGTTAACACAAACAAATTTTCATCGCGGGGCGATCGCAAAATCACCTGTTCCACATCCACATCCTCAGCAATCACATTGTGCAAGCCTTGCCAATTCGGTAAACCCAGCATTTCGTGTACCTGCGGGCGCCGCAAATCGGCATCCACT
Source organism: Microcoleus sp. MON1_C5 (assembly GCF_036701875.1). Classification (NCBI taxonomy): domain Bacteria; kingdom Bacillati; phylum Cyanobacteriota; class Cyanophyceae; order Oscillatoriales; family Microcoleaceae; genus Microcoleus; species Microcoleus sp. MON1_C5. The sequence continues at coordinate 10,027 of NZ_JAUBRN010000061.1, forward strand.
AACAGCACTTGCTGGCCCATTGCAGCAGCCGCCCGCGCCAGATTGACTGCTACAGTAGACTTGCCGTCAGCTACTTGACAAGAAGTAATTACACAAGAATTGATCGGAGTATCAAGGTTGAGTAAGCGAATATTCGCATTGAGCGATCGAAAAGCTTCTTGAAAAGCATCCGTCGGCATCGGCGAAATTGCCACATCCACCGGGCTTGTCTCAGCAGGAGGAAGTCTCAAAATTTTATCGCTAGCAGGAATTACCCCCAACAAAGGCAGGCGAATCGACTGTTTGACATCCTCTGGAGTTTGGAACACCGTTTTATTGTTAAACCGTTCCGCCAACTGCGCCGCCAGCATACCGAACAGCAAACCAGCCAATCCCCCCAAAGCCAAATTCAAAGGCATAATCGGAGCAACAGCCATCAACTCGCCATTTTTGTAGCGCGGAATTTCCGGCTTAGCAATAACTTCCCAAGCCACCTCTTTTTTGCCCACAGATTCAAGCTGCAAAGCTTGCTGTTTTGCCAGCAAACCATTCAGCGTATTGTTAGTTAAATCCAACTCGCGCTGCAAATCGGAATAGCGTCGCAAAATCACCGGTAATCCTTGAGAGTATTGATTCAACTGCTTAGCAGCTTGTTCCAAAACTTGATTCCGCACGCCGAGCACCTGAATTAAATTAGCAGTACCGATAAACTGCTCGATTAACTTAATCCGCACCGGATCTTGAAAAGCCAGCACTTGCGAATTTACCTTAGCCAAATCAGTTCCCAGAACCTGTTGGGCTTCTTTCTTCAATAAAGGAATTAGGTTTTTGCGCTGTTCTCGCAACAATTGCATTTGCGGAGTTTCGTCTGTAAACGTAGCCGAGTTAATCGCAATTTGCCCTTCTAATTGCTGCAATTGAGTCAGCATCGCTTGATAGCGGGGAGCTTGACTCAGAGCCGAGGCCATCAGCGCTTGCTTCTGGTTCAGTCCGAGCTGATTTTGCAGATTGGAATAGAGCAATCTCTGCTGATTGAGCTGCGTTTGCGCGTCCAATCTTTGCGTTTGAAGTTGGCTGATTTGCTGCGCCAGTTGTTGGGTTTGAATTTGCGGGTCGATGAAATTGTACTGCTGCCGCAATTTTTGAATTTCTGTTTGCAGAGCTTGTTGGCGCTTTCGCTGGTTGGGAATTTGCGATTTCACAAAATCCAGAGTCTGACTAATTTGAGTGGTGGTATCTTGCACGCTGTAGTTGCGGTAGCCTAGCGCCACTTTTTCCAAAACAAACTGAATTTTTTTCGGATCGTAATCCCGATATCTCACTTCGATAATTTTGGTATTTTTGAAGCGATTAATTGACAACCTACTTTCCTGAGAAAACGGCAAATTATCTGCTTTTTGGTTCAAGAGGTAGTTGTAATTTATTTCGGGATACTTAGCCTGCAACTGTTTAATAATCGGCGACATTACTTGCGGGCTTTGCAAAACTTGAATTTGGGATTCGTAGTCAAAACCGGCCTTTTCGGTCGTCGCGGGGCCCGCTGGTTGCAGTTTCAGCTCACCGGAGTATATTTTTGCTAAAGTATTTTGCGTAACCGTTGGTTCTACTAATAATTGAAAGCGCCCTTCGTACTCGCTTTTTTGATTCAGTGTCCAGGCGAAAACTCCGGTAGTCACTGCCGCTGCTACGCCGATGACTAAGATGGAGCGACTGCGGCAAACTTCCCAAAAACTTAACTCTTCTGCCTCGGTTGTGTTTCTGCCTAAAAATTGATCTTCTTCATAAAGCCCAGAAGACATTTTTCGCAGATCAGCAGCTTTTTTATGATTAAACAGTGCTACTTGAGATTGTTTCCCTGGTTTCATTTGATTTCTACAACTTATTAGTTTAAACGTCTGTATTGGTGGCGGAGTTTCAGGAAATCGGTTGATCCCTAGATATTTCATTCCCAAACCGCAATTTTTTCTAGAAAGCGGGTTTCTTAGGTGTTAGTGCCAGTCTATTCAAATCACCGAAAAATATCGAACAACCGAAATATTCCTAACAGCGGGCTGAGAGGAGCGAGAGTCCCGCCTACATTATCCGAGAACGTAGCGCGACCCGATCGCCTTACCATAATTACATCATTATTTTGCAGTTTGGGATTAGATTCTTCATTGGCTGTTGCAGAAAAATTAACCTTAACATTTAGCTGGGAAACAGTGCCGTTAGGATTGAGACGAATTAAATCCACCGAATCCATTTGGGCCCGCGCTTTATTAAAACCTCCCGCTGCTACCAGCGCTTGATTTAAAGTAGTGTTTGGCAGCACCGCAATCGCTCCGGGTTTCACGACTTCTCCCACAATGTTCACCTTAATCGTATCCGGTGAAAAATTAGAATTAGCAACTTGTTCGTCTTGGACTGCATCGAGATTTTCGGCTTTGGGAACGATTACCGTATCTCCCTGTTGCAGCGCTAAATCTTGGGATACATCTGCCCCTTCCAAAAGTTGCCACAAATTCACATTAATAATTTGTTCTGTACCCGCCCGTGTCAGGCGGCGAACTTGTATTTGTCTGATATCAGCTACCGGCGTAATGCCGCCCGCCATTTTAATTGCCCTCGTTACAGTTTGCTGCAAAACAGTTTCCCCGCTGTTGGTTTCGCTGGCAGCAAACAAACCAGAATTTTCACCCATTTCATTCTCTTGTACCCTACTTTGAGTCTCTTTTGCCAAAGTATAAGTACCGGGGCGAGTTACTTCCCCCACCACAGCAATATTAATTGGTTGAGTGCTTTGTCCGGTAATGTTAGCTACTGCTAAAGTCGGTGCTTCTTGGCGGTTGAGGCTAGTTACAGTGGGAATAAATATAGTATCGCCGTCGCGCAAAGTCATATCGGCCCGCAAATCGCCGTTTTGCAATAATTCCCACAAATCCACACTAATAATTTGTTCCGGTGCGTTACGTTGGGGGCGCCGGATTTTGATTTGCCGCACGTCTGCTGACTGGGTAATTCCACCGGCCATTCGCAGAGCCCGCGATATCGTTGGCATTTGAGTTCCCATTTGCTCTGCTGTGCCTCCGGGGCCTGCTGCTGAGGATATTGTATAGGCTCCGGGGCGGTTGATTTCGCCCGCGATCGCAATTTGCAAAGGACGCGGTGCCAGCAATTTCAGGGTAATCCAAGGACGTTTGAGGTATTTGCCGTATTTGTCTTTAACAGCATTAGAAGCTTGTTCTAGGGTCATCCCGTACACCGAAACGCTGCCAATTAACGGCAAATTCAGGGAACCGTCTGCCTGTACTTGGTGTTGACCGTTGGGGCCGCTGTATTCCGGGACGTTGAAGATGTCCATTTGAATACGATCGCCCGCTCCCAAAGTGTAAACTTCCGATCGTACACTTGAAGGTGCACTTGCCGGAAATCCCTGAAATCCCGGTGCTACCGGAACCGGTACAGGAACAGGAGAACCCGAAGCGGGAGGAGGAGGAGGAGGAGGAGGCATAAACTGGGCCGCCGCAGGAGATGAACCCACCGCCGCCAGCACTGACACTGTTAAACTTTGGACAATTAAACTTTTTACAGCAGTGCTTGCCCAATCACCAAGCTTGCAGCTTTTGCTGGAAATGTCTCCCTGATCCCCTCTCCTTGCAGCAAAGGGGAGAAATTCTTCCCTTGGACTCTCCGCGAAGGAGAGAGAAGGGTGAGATTTTTTCTCAAGTTGCACCTTGCGCGAATCACTTTTCACCACCATCGCTTTTTGCCCCTATCCTCATCCAACCCCGCCAACATCAAATGTAACCCAACTCTTCTAACTTGCTTAGAACTTTTTTAACACTCTCTTCCACACTTTCTCGCTCTGTGTAACAAATAATCTCAGGATTGAGCGGTTCTTCATAAGGATCGTCAATTCCCGTAAAACCCTTAATTTCTCCTGCTCTGGCCTTAGCGTACAGGCCCTTGACATCGCGACCTTCGCACACTTCTAACGGCGCTGTGATATATACTTCAACAAAATTGGGCTCCATTGCTCTAATTTCGTCGCGAATTGCTCTGTAGGGGCTAATAGCTGCGGTCATTACGGCTACTCCATTGCGGCTCAGCAGGTGAGCGACAAATCCAATCCGCCGAATATTAGTATCTCGGTCTTCTTGGCTAAATCCCAAACCTTTTGACAAGTTGGTGCGAACGACATCTCCATCCAATATTTCAACTTTGCAACCTCTTGCCTTCAATTCGGGTTCGAGAGCTTTGGTGATAGTTGTCTTGCCGGAACCGCTCAGCCCGGTGAACCACAAAATAAAACCTTTTTCCATTTTCAGTTGTTTATTAGTAACTCGGAAACTTTTAAGACGTAAAACTTTATAGATGCTGTTCCCTTTTTTCTATTATCGTTATTCGCGGTGTCAAATTGCCAATATTTGCGCGCACACAATGAGAAATCAAAAGTTGCGATCGCTCCTGCAGTCATTTAGTAACAAAATTGTGCGCTCGCTGCATAATTCCCGATTTATTATTTGTCAAGTCTTTACACACTAAAATTAACTTCGCGATCGCCAACGCCCAACATCTATCCCTAGCGCACTCATCACCTTAATCTAAAATCTAAAATGGTATTGCCCATGTCTTCGGTCTTAAAAGCAGATGTTTTGGTAGTCGGTGGCGGCACCGGCGGCACTGCAGCAGCCGTGCAAGCAGCCCGCCGAGGTGCCAAAACTATTTTAGTAAGCGAATTCCCCTGGCTGGGAGGAATGCTGACTGCAGCAGGCGTTTCTGCCCCCGATGGCAATGAATTAGCAGCTTTTCAAACCGGTTTGTGGGGCGCATTTTTGCGGGAACTCCAGCAGCGACAGCCGGGAGGTTTGGATTGGGGCTGGGTCAGTTTTTTTACTTACGATCCCCGCATTGGTGCTGAAATTTTCGCTGATTGGGTTAAATGTTTGCCGAACTTGCACTGGATTTCTGGAAAAAAAGCTCACGATGTGCTGTATGAAGGAGATCGCATTTCTGGCGTTCGGTTTGCAGATTTTACGGTTTCGGCCAAAATCACTTTAGATGCAACGGAATTGGGAGATTTGCTGGCTTTAGCGGAGGTTGGGCACCGCTGGGGTTGGGAATTCCAAGCCGAGTGGGGAGAACCCAGCGCGCCGGCTGCCTCTAATGCTCTCACAGTGAGCTATTCGGTGCAAGCTCCGACTTGGGTGGCCATCATGCAGGATTTTGGTAAAGGTGCGGCCGGGCCAGAAATTCCCGCGCCGCCTGTTGACAATCCCGATCGATTTCTCGGTGCTTGGGACGGTTACACCCCCGAACAATTTCTCAATTACGGCAGGCTTCCGGGCGGATTGTTGATGATTAATTGGCCGATTCGAGGTAATGATTATGGTGAAGGGGTCGATCGACTCATTAAATCTGAAGCATCTCGACAAGAATTCCTGCAAGAAAGTCTCTGGCATACTCAAAGTTTCGCCCGCTTCATTCAAACGCAACTCGGCCCCCGCTACGGCTTAGCACAGAACATTTTCCCGATTTCCACGATCGAAAATCCACACCATTCTTCCCTTCTTCGTTCCTTTGCCTTACATCCTTACTACCGAGAAAGTCGGCGCTTGCGGGGAGTACAAACAATCAGAGAACAAGATATTTTACCTATTGTCGGTGGAAGAGTCGCGAAGTTGCCGATAAATTCTGAGGGTATTTGTGAAACAATTGCGATCGGCAACTATGCCAATGACCACCACTACCCCAGTGGCGACATTCCCTTGCAGCCCAAATCCATTCGCTGGGGCGGCCGCTGGACGGGAACTCCGTTTACCATTCCTTACAGCGCCCTAATTCCTGCGAGTACAGACGGTTTGCTAGTCTGCGAAAAAAATATTTCCGTCTCTCACCTCGCCAACGGTGCAACTCGCTTGCAACCGACGGTAATGAATATTGGACAGGCGGCGGGGATGGCGGCGGCTTTGTGCGCGGAATCTGGATGTCAGCCGCGGGATTTGCCGGTGAGAGTTTTGCAGGAAGCTTTGCTGCAAGATTCCGAGGCGAGTGCGGCAGTTATTCCTTTATTTAATTTGACACGGGATCGATCGGACTGGCTGGATTGGCAACGCTATTATCTCGATCGACCTGAAGCATATCCCGCCAGCGGCGAATGTCAGGAGTCAGTAGAGAAACAAAGCAGCCAAACAGCAAATACCCACAGCCAATTTTCGGGCATTTTCCGTCGCCTCGGCGAACAAGACTGGACACTAACGCTGACAAGTCCCGCATCTGTAGCCGGTCAAACTTGGCAACTCGTGACTTTGGACTCGGAAACCGACAGATTTTTACAGAGTTGTGAAACCGAAAAGCCTCTGACAGTATGGGGCAGGCTGAATTCCGCAGGTGCTTGGCTGCTGGCGGAATCCGTAGAATTGAAGAGGTCAGGTTTTTTGTAGAGATCCGAAAATTGCACAGATATCTATCCTGATAGATCGGGGCAAGTCCGTATCAGGTAATAGACACTGACACGGATACTACCCATGCAAACCTACACTGCAATTGCTTTACTGAGCCTGTTGGGCATTACCTTGAGTGCCAGCGCCGCTCAAGCTTTTGAATCTCCACTCCCCATGGTCGAAACTGCCACCGCCCAATATATGTTGTCAGCCCAAACTAAACAACAGCGCGATCGCAGTCCTGAGAGGGGCAGCGGACGCAGGAATCTTACTGAGCCTAATGTTTACACTCATCCGCTACAAGATTTCTAATGGCACTGGACGCAAGTGATGACCACAACTGAGTTGCTTCGGGCCGTTCATTCGATCGCTCGATCGGATTTTCTGGGATTCTAGTTTTTCACGTTAAACGACAACTGCACTTTTTGTGGACAGTTCTTTTGTGGACAGTTCTTAGGAGATTCTTTTTTGTGTAAATAATGGTAGCATATAACCCTGCAACCGCCATCTACCTAGAGATATATTCTAGTATGTGGCGGTTTTGTATTGAAAACTATCCAATTAAACAGGAATTACCCACAGGCATGGGCTCATCCGGGTTTTTCAACCGATATCCGTCGCCTTCCACCCCTTATTGTAGTCGATCGAATCGGGTTTCGTCATCCATGACTATTCAAAAATTATCAGCTCGGAGTCGCCTCAGATTCCTGGGAGCGCAACAGTTCCTCAGATTCCTGGGAGCGCAACAGTTATTTACCTTCTCCCCGCCCAAAGTAGGGTTTAATTTTCAACCGCTGCACTATAATTAACTTGCGATAACTAACTTATATATAGGTAAACTGTCAGCGCAGAGGGTGCAGCAATCTACTTAAATTGGCCACCAATAAGAACCACTTATGCGGTGTTGATAGCCTTTAAGCCCATGCCCCTGTTACCTCAGGGAAATTAACTAACCTGAATATTAGGGTAGCTGGCAAGCTTTCCGGCGACAGTCGGCTATGCTTGATTCGGCGCTCTCGCAATAATTTAATGGAGGACGACAAAATGCCTCCTAATTTGGCTATTTCGGGGATAGTGATGAAAAATGACTCTTTGGATCTGGTCAAAAGCCTCAGCCCTAGTGCAATGGATCAGATCATGCTATATCTGGCGTTTAGCGCCATGAGAACCAGTGGGCACAGGCACGGGGCGTTTCTAGACGCGGCTGCAACGGCGGCTAAGTGTGCCATTTATATGACTTATATGGAGCAGGACAACAACCTGCGGATGACTGGGCACTTGCATCACATTGAGCCTAAACGGGTGAAGGTGATTGTTGAGGAAGTCCGGGAAGCTCTGACTCAGGGAAAATTGCTGAAAATGTTGGGTTCCCAAGAACCTAGATATTTGATTCAGTTTCCTTATGTCTGGTTGGAACAGTATGGTTGGATGCCGGGACGCCCTCGCATTCCGGGAAACAATTTGACTGTAGATGAAAAAAAATATCTCGAAAGCAAGATCCCTCCTAATCCGCCTGACGCTCAACTGATCAATTCTTTTCAGTTTATGGAGTTGATCGAGTTTCTGCACAGGCGATCGCAAGAAGATATGTCTCCAGAAAGGCGAATGCCTTTGAGCGAAGCTCTAGCAGAACACATTAAGCGACGCTTGATCTATTCTGGGACAGTAACTCGCATTGATTCTCCTTGGGGAATGCCGTTTTATGCCCTCACCCGCGCTACTTACTCTCCCGCAGAGCAGGAAGAGCGAACATTTACTATGGTGGAGGATACGGCTAGATATTTCCGGCTGATGAAGGATTGGGCGGAAAAACAACCGAGGGTGATGCGAATTATGGAGACTTTGGATATTCCGCCGGAACGCCTCGACCAAGCCCTTGAGGAATTAGATGAAATTATTCGCAATTGGGCCGATCGCTATCACAAGCGGGGTGAACCGACGATGATTTTACAAATGGTTTTTGGGCCGCAAGACGACGCTTAGTTTGATTAACTATTAATCATTAGTCATGAGTTGATTGCTGGTGACTAATGACTAATGATTAATAGCTGATAGCTCGCGAGGCAGAAACCGGGTTTCTCTGGAAAAATACTGCGTTAAGGTCTTGAATTATCGTAACAAAGCCGGTTTCTTGGGTCGCGAATGCGTCCAAGATTAACTAAGCTAAAAAAGCTCTCCAGGTCGCCGCTAAAATAATCGCTGCGATCGCTCCTATGAGCGTATTAAAAAAATTTACCACCTCGTTCGTCAGCCACTCAAACTGTGATTGCACCGTCGCCCCAATGACGCTCTCGATGTTCGTGGCAATAAAAGCTGCTATAACACAAAAAACTATTCCTGTCAAGTCAATTAAACCGACGGCCCAACTCAAAAGTGCGATCAAAATTGAGCCGACAATACCTGCGATCGTTCCTTCCAAACTTACGGCCCCTTCCGTACCCCTAGGTACAGGCTGCAAGCTGGTAATCAAAAAAGTCCGCTTCCCGTAAGCTTTGCCGATTTCGCTGGCGCTGGTATCCGAAAGTTTGGTGCAAAAACTCGCCGCGTAACCCAGCAATAACAGGGAAATAGCATCTTGTGGCACAGACATTTTGCCTGTATCTCCTAAAATAGATAATGCCAAAACTCCCAAAGCGCAAAGAGTGGCGGTTAAAGCCGAACCCCAGACATTTTCTGGACCTCGGGCGCCTGAACGCTTTTCGGCTATGCCTTCGGCTTCTTTTTGGGCTTTGCCGATGCGGGTAACTCCCGATCCGACAAGAAAGTAAAACATCACCACAGCATAGCCTTGCCATCCCAAACAGCCCCAAATGAGGACGCCCAATACCCAGCCGTGAAATTGGCCAGCGGGAGTGAGCAATTTTTTAGGAGCAATGGTGGCGATCGCGAGTAAAACTGTATTTAGGGCGATCGCCATCAACCAAGGATTAGACCAAGATAAATAATTAAAGAACAATTCTGAATTCTGCATTTAGTACCTCCATGAACCAAGTCTTATTTCATCTTGCCTTCCCTGTGACCGATATTGCCCAAACCAAAGCGTTCTACGTAGACGGGCTCGGCTGCGAACTAGGTCGCGAATCGCCTAATTCTGCGATTATGGGTTTGTGCGGTCATCAAATTGTCGCCCACGTCAGCCGCGAACCTTTGACGCCTCAGCGAGGCATCTATCCCCGGCATTTTGGGTTAATTTTTACTTCTGAAGCTGACTGGGAAGCGTTGTTAGAGAAAGCCCAGCAAAACAACTTAAATTTCTATCAAGAACCGAGACGGCGATTTGTCGGTTTGCCTACAGAACACCGTACTTTCTTCTTAGAAGACCCTTTCCACAATATACTTGAGTTCAAGTATTATTGTGAAGCTGAAGCAATTTTTGGTCGCAGCGAATACGCTGAAGTTGGCGATACAGTTTAGTAGTAGCCTATCACGGTGCGTCAGTCGATTTTAGATTTTAGATTTTAAATTTTAGATTGAAGAATTGGCTCCACTGTGATGAAATTCTTGTGGGGAGTAGGGGTTGGGCGTCCCGCCCGCCCCAAAAATACAATTTAGATACGGGACAGCTTATTTTAATAAAAAGTATCTGCTGACGTACACTACAAGTTAATTATTAATTTTCAATGGTTCTGACAGTGCTTCAGCCACAGCTTTTAAACTGCTGGAATGCCTCGCCATCATGGCATGGGCGAAAACCGACAATTTTACTTCTTTTGCAGCAGATATTTGGGAACTAGAAGCAGGTACGATGATGAAATCCCAATCTGTCCAAATCGAAGTAAAATTGAGCTTTTCCAACAAGGCAGCATCTCGATTTAAATCTTCCAAAAAAGCACTGCCAGGACGCATTTGGACGCAGCCTTTTCCCCAGAGAGTGTAAGCCATCCAAGTACCACTGTGAGGAGAAGATATGGCAATAAAGCGCTGCACTCGGTTAATGCCACCTAACCTTTGCAGGTAGTAGCGAGTTACTAAACCGCCCATACTCAATCCTACTATATCTAAATGCTGTGCGGGCGCAAAGGTTTTGTCTATATAATCTGCTATTTGTTGGGCTAATTCGTCTATGCTGGCGTTGCCCCAATGGGGCGAGAGATTGAGGGTATAGACTGACCATCCCAGTTGGGTGAGGTAGGCAGACATTTTGTAAAAAATTCCCGATTTTCGGAAGATTCCGTGAATTAGCAAGACTGGGTTGCGGCTGAAATTGCTATTCATTTTTAAGTGGGAATTTTATTTTCAATAGGTGCTTTGAGCTCTTCAACTATTGCGTTAATACTTAGGGGTTCGGTCACCATTTGGCGGTGCAGCAAAACGTTAACTTTAACTTCTTTACCTACTGGCATTTGGGAGCTGTTCGCCGGTACAATCATCATGTCAAATGGCGTCCACATTGATGTAAAGTTTATGCGTTTGAGCATTGTCACATCTTGATTTAAATCGCGCAGCAAGCCACTATCGGGCCGCATATCCAGGTATCCTGGTAGGCGTAGGGAATAAGCGGTGAGGGTGCCGTGGTGGGGGGAAGATAGGGTGATGAAACGCTGTACGCGGTTGATTCCTCCGAGTCGCTGGACGTAGTAGCGGCTGACGATGCCGCCCATGCTGTAGCCTACTATGTCTAAAGGCTGTTCTGGATCGAAGGTTTCAGAGATGTAGTCTGCGAGTTGCTTTGCCAGTAAGTCAAGGCCGAGGCTGCCATCGTTGGGGGTGAGGTTGAGGCTGTGGACTGACCATCCGAGTTCGGTGAGGCGGGCGGACATTTTGCTGAAAATAATCTTTGTGTCCCAGATGCCGTGTATCAGGATGACGGGATTGCGCTCGAGCGAACTGTTCATTTTGCTGGAAAATTGCTTGGTGATTAAAGCATAAATCACTCCCCTAGGGAGTGTGACCCGTACTAGGACAGCTAGCCAATCGGATCGAGGTACGATCGGCAATTAGTGGGAATCCCTAACAAATTCTGAGATACTTTGTAAATAAGTGCAAAGCACTGTGAGTATTCATACCTAAAATTTGCTTTGATGAGGTAGCTTAGATATAGGCAAATGTAAATTTTGATGAATAAATGTAGACAAAGGTTGCCCTAGCTCGTAATCTAACTTTGTTGACAAGCTTGTACAAATTTCTCTAAAAGAACAAAAGGAGTAAGTCTAATGTTTGGTTTTATCACAAATTTCTTCGGCGGTATTTTCGGCTTTTTCGGCAGACTGTTGGGCTTGAAAAAGTCTGAATATTTCCTAGATTTGGGCGAATCGGGAGCTAAGGAACCAGCAAAAGTTGCGCCTGCGAAGGCTGAGCCTGTTGCGATCGCCCCGGCAAAGGTTGAGCCTGTTAAGTCTGAGAAGTCTGACAAGCCTGAGAAGTCTGAACCAGCTAAAAAAGCTAAGGTAGAGAAAAAGTCTAAGAAAGAAAAGGAACCAGTCGCTAGCGCTCCTGCTAATAATGCGGAACCCGCTAAGATACCTGCTGCTGCTGCAACTAACGGGAAAGTGCCGAGTCAAGCTGAAGCCAATCGCACTTTTGCTCCTAATAATTTAATGCCGACACCAAATGGAAGTCGTCGAACCCCTGGCCCCAGCATGAACAATTTCCGGGAAATGGCCCGTCAGGTGAAAACGAAATAGGAAATTTGGAATTTATAATAGGGAATTGGGCATGGGATAATTCCCAATGTTGGCGTTAACAAATTAAAAATGAGATTCCTCATTTTTAATTTTAACTCTTTGTTCTATTCCCTATTTTCTGGGTTTCTGAGGAAGGCTAATCCGCTGTATAGCTGAAAAGCTGAGTCCCAAGGAGTTTCGGATTTGCGCTCGACTTCTATATGAGATTCGATCTTGCTCAACATATTAGTGTAATCGAGCACTGTCTCGGCAAAGGGTGTAAATTCTGACCAAACTGTAACGTCAAGCTGGCGATCGAATATTTCCAGTAAGTGATTCCAGTTAATGCGGGTGGTACTTTGAGGAATTTGTTGAGAGTTTTTGACTCTCGATGTTTTGTTTTTCTGGTTCGGTAAAGTGGGGATCTCGGCTGAAGCTTTGGTGAAGTCAACTCCTTGTTGAAATTCGTAACTTTGGTCGCAAATTCGCAGAATGCAGTTTCTGCTGGGAATGTGCAAGTCACAGATTTGAGCGTAATCTTGCCTGATTTCTCTGTGGCGAAATTGGTCTGTTCTTCGGTTGGGGGAGTAGTCCATGACTTCGATGAACATCGGCAACAAGCCTTCTACTCTTTGGGTAACTTCTGACCAGTTAAATTCGATCGCACCGAGTCGATCGAGTTTATCTTTGCAAACAACGGCTGGGGAAGAGAGAGACTGGAAGTGTTGCACTCGGAAGATTTGGATTTTTTGAATATCGCTTAGGGTTGCCCAAAATACGGGAATGCCGGCTTTGAGGAGTTCTTGACCGTAAATTCGGAGTTCGGCGATGGGGCCAGTTTTGTAGAGTCTCCAGCCGCGGCTTTGGATTTGCATCCGGGTTGTGTAGGCGTCGATTTTAAAGATTCTGCTGATATTTTGAATGGCGGCGGGTTTGTTTTCGGGACTCACGGGTTCGAGGATGAGGAGTCCGGGTTCGAGGTTGCTGGGGTCGTTTTTGGCGGTTTCTATGGCTTGTTGGCGGAGGTTTTGTTGTGCGGTTTCAATCCGTTGAATAGCTTGGCGGGTCTGGGAGACGATTTTGGCGTTGGTGATGTCGCGGAGTATTTGTTTGTAGGTTGTTTGGGCTTTTTCGAGGTTGTTGGTGAGTTCGTAGTAGCGGGCGATATAGTATTGTACCCACGGATTTTCGGGGGATTCTTTTTGTAGTTGTTTGATGAGTTGGGCAGCTTGTTTGTAGTCTTTACCCTCTAGGGCGGCGGCTATTTGGTTGATGTCTGTCATGGCGGTTGCGGGAATGGCGTTGTTTCTATCTTGGCTGATGTTTGGTTGGTTCCGCCACTGGTTAACAATTTTTGCTGTTGTGTTAAGTTATAGATCAATACGGTTCAGTTAGTGCTAAAAAAACCGATCGTGCGTAGGTTGGGTTTCGTTCCTCAACCCAACCTTTTCGCTACAATTTTCCTTAACTGAACCGTATTGAGTTATAGATATGATATGCCGGAAAGAAACAATGGTGGAACAACAAGTAACTTACACGCTTGAAGTCAATGGTAAGTTTATTATCATTAAAAATGTTCCTGCTAGAGTGTGTGTGGAAACGGGAGAGCGTTTTTTTTCGCCTGAGACTGGGGAACGGTTACAGAAGATGATTTTGGAAGATAGAAAACCTATTAGGGTGATTGAAACACCTGTTTTTGAGTTTGCTTAGCGGTTGGTTTAAATTGAGTTAAAGTTGATTGGAATTAACGCTTAATGTGTAAGTACCTTTGCTTGTGCGATCGCCTCCTTTAACAACTATTTTATAAGTGCCGTTACTAGGCAATTTTACGGTGATTTGAGACTCTCGGCGAGTCTGGGAATTGCCTGTTTTTTCGGCAATCTTTTTACCGCTGGTGTCGAACAGTGTTATGCTGTGGTCGAATGCTCTGCTGTTAAGGTCGATCGTAATAGGTTGACCAGCCCGTCCTTGGAAGGCGTGTTCGCGGGATTCGCCTTCTTTTAAGGTTTCTCCGCGCTCTAGGAGGGAGAGAGAGAGGTGACTTTTGGGCGATCGACATTGCTCAAATCTAAGCGGTAATTTGTGGTTGTTGCACCAGGGCCATTTCCGTTTCTGACTGCGATGATAAAGGCTGTTTTGTTGTTGGGGTCTCGGACTATTTTGTCAATAAATTGGGATTGTATTTGTTTTGCTGTTAGAGGTTTAGGTTGGTTGAAGTTGGGTTTTGAGGTACAGAAAAGTACGCCTCCATCCTGATAACGGGCGGCGTAGAATAAATAGTTTTGACCGTTAGTTGTAAATTCGTTTCTGCTAAAGATCGTGAATCTTTCAAGTTGCGGTAGTTGCTGGTTGCGGCGGCAATCTTTATCGATGTAAATTTCGTTGGCTGATGGCTGTCGCTGGGCGAAAACTGCTGGGATGCTGGCGGCTAGGATTGCTGTGATGATGGTGATGGTGATGGACGATAGATTTTTCATTAATTATTTTCCTGTTTGTTTGTGCGAGAGACTTTTTGCAGCAATCATATTTTATGATTTTTTAACCGCAGATGCACGCAGATTAACGCGGATGAAGGCAAAAGTAAATACGAATTATGAGCTAAGCCCGATCGCCCCCATATCGAGTTCTGAGTATTTCTCAAATACAAGGCGAGGAGCGAAAAAATTAGATGTTTTATCGCCCTTTTTATCAGATTGCCAACCAGTCCCCAGATTATTAGCTTGAACAATGGAAGCTGGACGGCGTTTCGCAGTACGCAAATCCGAGCTGGGGAACAAAACCAAAACCACATCACCGCGACTATAAGGCATCGTAAGCATCCATCTCCGGTAGTTCCCAATCAGGAGCAAATCTACTCAACCGAACCCGTAAATCTGCGGCTTGTTCCTGGTTGATACCGCGAGATGGCAAGTTTACTAACCCTAGTTTTGGCAGAAAAGTAACAATAACTTGCGCTTCTTCTATGTCGGCGGGCATTTCCAATAACTCAATTTTGCCATTTCGGTATATCCCCTCTACTGACTGTAACATATTACTCCTCTGATAATTATCTATTTACATTTTAGCTGCGATCGCCAAACCCCTCAAGTCTCCGATCAGCTTGGTGGATATTAGCACTTCTCAAAGGCCGCTCCAACTAAAGACAAAGCCACAATCGGTGCTGTCACCGCTCTCAGAATTCTACTCCCCAAAGAAACAGCTTCAAAACCAAATTCGATCGCTCTTTCCACCTCACCCTCAGTCCATCCACCCTCCGGCCCAACCGCAATCACAATCGATAATTCTCCCCCAGCCGGGGGCGGGCACGGGGGCACCGCCCCTACAAAGGGGGGATCGAAACTAGCAATCAAACAATCCCACAAATGCCGGTTTTCCCCGCGAGCCACACAAATAAATCGATATTTTTGACCGCAATCTTTGACAGCAACATCAAACGAAACAGGCTCTAAAATCGTCGGCACAATTTGACGTTCCGACTGTTCCGCCGCCTCGGCAGCAATTCTTCTCCACCGATCGACTTTTTGATCACTTGGTTTGAGCAAAGTTCGATCGCTCGTTACCGGCACAATACTTGCCACACCCAACTCCGTCGCCTGCCTCACAACCTCGTCAAAGCCGTTTCCCTTGGGCAAAGCCGCCATCAAAGTGACTTCAACTGGTAGCTCCCTATTCACAGCAATCTCCTCGGTTATGGAGGCAAATAACCCTGTTTCCTGGGCTTCTAGGACTGCTAACCACCAATGCCCTCGACCGTCCATCGCAATAAATCGATCGCCCGCATGCAAACGTAGCACTCGATTTAAATAATGTTGCTGTTCCCTAGTTAAGTCGATTTTGCGATCGCAAATTTGAGTGGCAGTAACTGCTAATCTTTGTAATTGAGGCATTGAATTTGGGATTGTTCGTTTTCTATTAGAGATTTTTTTTATTTAACCGCAGAGAACGCAGAGACCGCAGAGGAAGAGAGAATGAGAAGAGATAGGCAGGCGGGGCTTCAACAGTTCAAAAAACAATAAAGGCAAAGCATCTACAACCGGAATTATTTTACAAATTCAAGTTTTTTTCTGCAAATGCTCTGCCTTTATATTATTGTTGCCAGAAGTCTATTGAATACAATCGAAAATCACAAAGCGCAAATTTAAAATCGGCTTATGCTTCCTCCTTAATCTTTTTTAAATAAGTTGAAATCGCCTCTGTAGCTAGTTGTGTAATCGGCTTGCCCTGACGGGCTGCTTCTTCCTTGAGCTCGTTGTAGATTTCATCGCGGACGCTAATTCGACGGCGGACTTTGCCACCGGTAGCAGTGGCAGCGTCGTTCCCGTCATCGTTACTAGACGTAACTTCTAATTCATTTATCTCAGTTGTCATCGAGTCAGCAGATTGGTAGTTGGTTACAAATTGACGGATAGATTCTAACCCGACGCGATCGCAAAAATTGCCAAAACTCTCGCTCAGTTGCCGTTTTTGCTTGAAATAAACAAAAATCGGCTCCAGAAAAGCTTCAAAATCATTGACGTGCAGCTTTTCCTCAATTGGTTTTGCCAGCCGCGTTTGTTCGGGAGAACCGCCCAGCCAAATCTGGTAGGATTCCGGCGAACTCCCGACAAACCCCAATTCTGCCATATAAGGGCGGGCGCATCCATTTGGGCAACCAGTCATCCGCACCACCAAATGCTCGTCTTGCAAGCCAACTTTGGTCAAAAGTGCGCGAATCCGCTCTAAAATGCTCGGCATCACGCGCTCAGATTCGGTAATCGCTAACCCGCAAGTCGGCATGGCTGGACACGCCATCCCATAACGCACTAATGGATCGATCGCAGTTTCCCGCTGAATGCCGCATCGATCGAGTATTCCCTGAATTTCTTCTTTAATATCCGGCGAAATATCGTAAATCAGCACGTTTTGGTGTGGCGTCGCCAGTATCGGCAAGTTGTACTTCTGCACGATTTCCCGCAAAGCCGTTTTTAGCTGAAATGAACCTTCATCCTTAATCCGGCCATTATCCACAGAAATGCCGACAAACAGCTTGCCGTCTCCTTGGTCATTCCAGCCCAAGAAATCAAAATACTTCCACTCAGGTAGCGGTTTAAAGGCTTCTAGGGGCTTGCCAAAATATTCGGCTACTTTTTCGCGGAACCACTGTACGCCTTTGTCGTTAATCAGGTACTTCAGCCGCGCGTGCCGTCTGTCTGTGCGATCGCCGTAATCTCTTTGGGTTGCTACAATTGCCTTGACCAAATCGTAAACATCATCCTTGGCAACATAGCAAATCTCATCAGCAACCCGTGCAAAAGTCTCTTCTTTATTGTGAGTACGGCCCAAACCGCCGCCAGCAAACACGTCAAAACCTTGCAACTCGCCAGCTTCATTGGTAATTACCACCAAGCTCAAATCCTGAGAGTACAAGTCAATAGAATTGTCTCCCGGCACGGTAACGGAACACTTGAACTTGCGCGGCATATAATGGCTGCCGTAAATCGGTTCTTCTTTGTCGTCGCTAAAGATTGTGCCGTTGCCGTTTTTCTGTCTCGCGGCCTTCACTGCGGGGTCTTCCTCGGCCGAAACAGCTTTTTCGCCGTCCAACCAAATTTCATAATAAGCACCGGTTTGCGGTGTCAGCAAATCGGCGACATTGTTAGCGTATTGCAGCGCATACTGGTATTCTGGGCGATTTTTGTACGGTGCTGGAGGTGCCATGATGTTGCGGTTCAAGTCGCCGCAAGCTCCCAAGGTTGACCCCATATTTTTAATAATTGAGGAAAACACTGCTTTAAGATTTTTTTTCAACACGCCGTGAAGTTGGAAACCTTGGCGCGTTGTGACGCGGAGCGTGTGGTTGCCGTATTCTTCAGATACCTTGTCTAAGGCTAGGTATAATTGCGGCGGAGTGAACCCGCCGGGATTGCGGGTGCGGAGCATGAACTGATAATCTTTTTCTTGTCCTTTAACTCGATTGTCGCGGTTGTCTTGCTGGTACGAGCCGTGAAATTTGAGAATCTGAAGCCCTTCTTCGGTGAAGTGGGTAGTTTCTTGTAACAGTTCAGTCGCAACGGGTTCTCGTAAATAGTTGCTGCGTTCTTTGAGACCTTCTGATTTAGAGGGCTTGCGCGCCACAGGGGTTGAAGTGGAAGATGTGATCATGGGAATGTATAGTGCCAGTTATAATTAGATACAGCCGATCGAATATTTCTTGACAATTGGACACTTGACAAATTTGCACTTGACAAATCTCCTCAGAAATGCTGTGTCGGATCTGTTGAGAACTCGGTTAACAACTAAGTTAACAAGTAAGTTAATAACGGTAATCCGCTAGGAATTCTGATGGTGCTAATTGTAACACGATCGAGCCGGGGCTGGAAAATTGTAATTAAGAGTTTATACTTTCGCTCGCTTAAGTGTACGAAACTTTAGAAATAATTAACCTCAACCTTTTAAACTATGTCACTGTATGACGAAGACACGTTTGTGGTCTTAGAAACAAACCAGCCAGAGCAGTTTTTGACTGCGGCGGAACTGTTAGAAAAGCTGAAAGCCGTGTTAGCCGAGGAACACGAAGATTTGCCGCAGGACGTGCATAAAATATCTGGCGTGGAAGCTCAAGCCAAGTATTTAATTGATACTTATTGTGAATTAGATGTCGGGCAGGGAAAATATTTGCAGTGGTATGCAGTACGCTTGGAAAAGTAATTTGGGAAATAGGGCATCGCGCATAGGGCATTGGTTATTAGAACCAACAAGTAACAAGTAACAAATAAAAAATAACAGGTAACAAGTAACAAATAACCAATAACAACCAACTAATGCCCAATGCCCAATGCCCTATTCTTTCTAATTAATCTTCTAACTGTTGAACCGATGATACTTCTACTGCGGTAACATCGATCGTACCGGGCGGTGTCAAGCGACTAAAATGACCTTCCTCTATTTTCAGAGGTTCGCCGCAGTTGGCACACTGAAACTGAGTTTGATTTAAAGCTGTAAATTCGTATTGACAAACTGGACAATTGTCCTCAATTAAATTGCGTTTCAGCCACCACTGAAGCGCGAAAAATGCGACCACAGGCGTCAGCAACAAAAAAGCTACTAGAATCAACACTGATTTAACTATCCAACCCAAACCAATTGACACCAACAAACAGGCGATGCCCAGCAGTATCAACCAATTGCTAATACGGGGTAGCTTGAAAGATATTTTGGGGGTGCCTTGGTTCACGGTGGTCTCCTTGGGTGTCTTTGCAGGTAGGCATAACTCTATCCTACTCAGAAATTCAGGCGGTCGATCGAGTTAATTTTCCCATTGTACACCCAGAAACCGCTCTCTACGGCATAAGTTTATCTGAGCCAGAGGGTTGAAAAATTCCTTGTAAGGATTGACAAAGGGATTCAAAACTAAATCTTGCCAGGGTTTGTTCCCTCAACCAGTGGCGATCGCACCTTTTATCCTCTCCTCGCAGCATTTCCACACAAGCAACCGCTACTGCTGCTGAATCTCGGTGGGGAACTCGCCATCCCAGTTTACCATCTTGCAGCGGATCGGCAGACCCGTCCGCGTCTCCCGCGAGTACAGGTACTCCGCAAGCCAGCGCTTCCAAATAAACTATACCGAAGCCTTCCTGGGAGGGCATTACATAAGCATCGGCCAACTGGTAATGTGCTGCTAAATTATCTGTCGGTACAAAACCCGCAAATATTACTCTTTCGGTAACTCCCAAATCATCAGCGAGTTTGGCTAATCTAGATCGATCGTCTCCGCGTCCAATAACTAAGTATTTCACATTCGGAAAAGTTTTGGCTATTTGCGGCAAAGCTTGAATGGTGACATCAACGCCTTTGTAAATATCTGTCGATCGCAATCTGGCTACAGTCATCAATATTTTAGCACCAACCAAATTGTACTGCTCTAATAAATCCTGTGGCTTGGGCCCAGTGGTAAATATATTTTCATCTACAGTACAAGGCACTATGTGGAATTTTTCGGGATTTAAGTTGTTAATTTCGCAAGTGCGTGAAGCGAAGCTATCCCGTAGGGAATCGCGCGTGTACCTGCTAATAGTCCAAATACTGTCAGCTTTACTCATTGCTGTTTTATATTTGGGCGGAAGCGGTTCCCACACTTCCTTGCCGTAAGTTAAAATAGTGTAGGGAATTCCCAAGGGTTGGCACAGAATTTGAATTAGCGGTGCGAGTTTGATGTGACCGCAAAAAACCCGCTGCGGTCGTTTTTGCAGCAAGCGAGTTAGTAATATTGTAGCAAACTTAAGACGGCCAAACCAGGGACGCTGAGTTTTGAGATAATAAAATTTCAGATTTTTTGACTCGTAAGGATTGTTGCTGCAGTCTGGGGAATCTCGCAACAGCAATATTTCAGCTTGTGGCGCTGAGTTTGTCCCTGCGGTTATGGACAGGTAAGCTTTCAAAATGTCTTGAACGTAGGATTGAATGCCGCCTTCGCTGGCAAATATTTCTAGGAAACAGAACAGGTAATTTGTCGATCGCATCTCAGATTTACCCATTAACAGCGCAGACAATTATTCCTGTATAGTAGTGACTTTGCAAAAAAGGGCGATCGCGATTATCCAGAGCTTTTAAACCAGGTCAAGATGACTGTAGTTGCAGGTTTTAGAGCAAAATATTTGACTCGTCTACTCTCACCGTTGGTTTTGAGCGACTATCTGCTTTTTAACTAGGGCTTTTTAACCGGCTGCATCGGTGAGCGCGAGGCTTTGCTTTCAGTTTACTATGATCTACGGTTGTTAACTCTAAACTTAATGATTTTTTACAATATCCTACCCCAAGCAAAATTTAAGATTTATTGAGTTGGTGCGGCGCATCCGAGCAGACTGAAGATTAGCAAAGGGGTACTGATCGAGGGTCTTGCCTCTTTAGTTTTTGGTAAAAGTATTGTCTATCCAAAGATAGATATAGAGCCAGTATTTAATTGTTATCATCAGCAACATAGAGAGTTAAATTTAATATGACTCGACCAGGTTTTAAAAGCCATTTCTGAAAGATTTTGTCGAAAATATTCTCCTAAAATTTTGTCACGCCTTGCAAAAAAATTAATGCTCATAAAGCATTGAAAAAAATCAGTAGCGTTGATTATTTTGGTATCGAGGAGATAGTTTGACTATTCATATCTTTTCGGTTTACAAAAGTAGTCTGGCGAGCCGAGTGAGCAAGTTTTACGAGCAGAAAATAAACACGATCTCGTACAATCATGTACAAAGAAAAGCCGCTCACCTAAAACATTAAGTATTCGAGCTTAAACCTAACAAAGCTAATGTTAGGTTGGCAACGTCATATTTACGAGCGACTCTCTCCAAATGAGCCTTCATTGGAGTTTGAGGTGAAACGAGTAACGATCGCACTCAGTCTTTTTAGTCTACTCAGCAGCACTCTGGCAAGTTGCACCGCAGCTTCTCAGAACGCTCAAAACAGCATACAACCAAGCAGCTCCGAACTTTCATCAGTTGCTGTAGCAGTCCGCGACCTCGGCAATCCATTCTTCGTACAAGTTGGCAAGGGCGCTGAGGCCGCAGCCAAGAAAATCGGCGGTGCAAACGTGAGGACAACTCTCGTTTCCAGCGGCGACGATTTAAATCAGCAATTTAATCAAATCGAAAACTTTATTGCCTCTAAGGTCAGCATGATTGTACTCAATGCTGCTGACACCAAAGGCATTGCACCCGCTGTGGAAAAAGCCAAGCAAGCCGGAATTCCGATAATTGCAGTTGATACCGCCGCCGAGGGAGGCGTTGATGCGACAGTTACTTCAAATAACGTGCAAGCTGGCGAAGTAAGCTGTCAATATATAGCCGATCGCTTGAAAGGAAAAGGCAGCGTTGTGATTATCAACGGCCCTCCCGTCGCTTCAGTAGTCGAGCGAGTTCAGGGGTGCCAGAGTGTCTTCTCCAAATATCCCAATCTCAAAGTTCTTTCCAAAGATCAGAACGCAGAAGGCAGCCGCGATGGCGGATTGAGAGTGATGAGCGATTTGCTTACCTCCTTCCCAAAAATTGATGCTGTTTTTGCAATTAATGACCCCTGTGCCATTGGTGCAGAATTAGCAGCCAAACAGGCACAAAGAAGCGAGTTCTTTATTGTGGGAGTCGATGGTGCACCTGAAGCTTTAGATGCGCTCAAGCAGAACAACAGTCTCTTTGTGGCTACAGCAGCTCAAGATCCGTTTCGCATGGCAGCCAAGGCAGTTGAAGTCGGGAACGACATTCGGAAAGGAAAAAAGCCAGCCAATCCAAACATTCTGATTCCAGTCGCGCTGATTACTCGCGAAAACGTCAATCAACATAAAGGCTGGACTAGCGAGTGACCTTCTTCGTGTCCAGTCAAGACTAAAACCCTTGAGGAATCCCGTT
This sequence comes from Microcoleus sp. MON1_C5, assembly GCF_036701875.1. NCBI lineage: Bacteria > Bacillati > Cyanobacteriota > Cyanophyceae > Oscillatoriales > Microcoleaceae > Microcoleus > Microcoleus sp. MON1_C5. The sequence continues at coordinate 32,404 of NZ_JAUBRN010000061.1, forward strand.
TTTCCCCGAGTCTAGATCCCCCTAAATCCCCCTTAAGAAGACCCACTTTGAGAAGAATCTTCTCCCCCCCTTAAGAAGGGGGGCTAGGGGGGATCTAAGTTTAATAGTCAAGCAGATTTCCTTACGGTATTTACGATGGTAAATAGCACTCAAGATTCAATTAAAACTCAGCCCGTCCTCGAAATGCAAGGTATTAAAAAAACCTTTAACGGTTTTATAGCCTTGCACGATGTAAATATCACCGTTTACCCGGGCGAAGTCCACGCCCTCATGGGGGAAAACGGTGCGGGCAAAAGTACGCTGATGAAAATTCTAGCGGGAGCCTACATAGCCGATGCAGGCGAAATCAGAATTGACGGCAAAGCTGTTAAGATGACAGACCCCGCTCAAGCCAGAGATTTAGGGATAGCGATTATTTATCAAGAACTCAATCTTGCCCCCAATCTGACAGTTGCTGAAAACATTTTTATGGGCAGCGAGCTGAAGAAAGGAGGTACATTTTTAGACCAAGAGGAAATGCGGCGCAAGGCATCTGAGGTCTTGAAAAACCTCGATGCAAATTTTGAGGCTGGAGACCTGGTTTCGACACTTTCAATTGCCGAACAGCAGCAAGTGGAAATAGCTAGGGCGCTCAAACACAATAGCCGAATTTTAGTGATGGACGAGCCGACAGCGGCGCTTTCAGACCGCGAAACCGATAAGCTTTTTGAAGTGGTTCGCCGCTTGCGGAATGAGGGGATTGCTATTATTTATATCAGCCACAGAATGGCAGAAATTTATGCCCTTGCCGATCGCGTGAGCGTCATCCGAGATGGCGGGTATATTGGCTCTCTTGAAAAGCACGAAATTTCGGCAGAGCGCCTGGTGGAAATGATGGTGGGCCGTTCTTTACAGGATTTGTACGAAAACAAGCATCAAATAACACCGGGTGCTGTTGTTCTTGAGGTAACAAATTTAAGCGACGGCCACAAAGTAAAGCCTGCCAGTTTTCAACTTCATGCGGGCGAAATTTTGGGTTTAGCGGGTTTAGTTGGCGCCGGCAGAACAGAACTTGCCCGCCTGATTTTTGGTGCAGATCGGAAGGTAAGCGGTGAAATAAAACTGGAAGGTCGTCATCTAAATGTCTCGACACCCAATGAAGGAATGGCAGCCGGAATTGCTTACGTGCCAGAAGATCGCAAGGCTCTCGGACTCTTTTTGGAGGCCAGTTCGGGTGAGAATATCACCATGAATGTCCTCGATCGAGAAGCAAAAGCTGGCATTATTAACTCAAATTTTCTGTTGAAAATTGTCAATGAGGCTATTAATAATTTGCAGATTCGCCTTGCAAGTCCGAGCATCAGGGCAATGGATCTTTCTGGGGGAAATCAGCAGAAGTTGCTGCTAGCGCGTTGGTTGGCTATCAACCCAAAGGTACTTTTGCTAGATGAACCGACGCGGGGTGTAGACATTGGCGCAAAAAGCGAAATTTATCGAATTATTAGCGATTTGGCAGCCAAAGGTGTAGGTATTTTGATGATTTCCAGCGAACTGCCGGAAATTGTGGGAATGAGCGATCGCGTCTTAGTGATGCGATCGGGAAGCCTCGTCGGTGAAGTAGGCGGCTCGACTGGGGAAAAGATTACGCAAGAAAACATTATGGCTTATGCCACTGGTGCAAAAGAGGTAGTAGAATCATGAGTCAAACGCAAACAAAAACCAGCAGAAATTCAGGGAGCGATCGGCAGAAAACAAGTAAAGCTCAAGCTTGGAAAAATTTCATCCAAGTTGCCGGTATCCTGCCCATTTTGGTTGCCATCTGTGTAATTTTTTCCCTGGTAACGCCCAACTTTCTTTCCTTAGGAAATTTGATTAATGTCATTCGGCAAGCATCAATCAATATTGTCCTAGCTACTGGCATGACTTTTGTGATTTTGACTGGCGGAATTGACCTTTCAGTCGGGTCAATTTTGGGTGTGACGGCAGTTGTCGGGGTGCTGGTTTCCTTAGTTCCAGGTCTGGGTTGGTTTGCCGTACCGGCTGCGTTAATAGCCGGAGTCTTTTTGGGATTGCTTAACGGCTCCCTAGTTGCCTATTTAGGTTTGCCTCCGTTCATCGTCACCCTCGGTTCTTACACAGCTTTGCGGGGAGTTGCTTATTTAGTAGCTAACGGCACTACCGTTATCAATAGAAATTTGAATTTTGCTTGGATAGGCAACAATTATCTCGGCCCAATTCCCTGGTTAGTTGTTATCGCTTTCCTCGCAGTTTTAGCGAGTTGGTTTGTCTTGCGGCGGACGGTTCTAGGGAGGCATATTTACGCCGTGGGAGGCAACATTCGGGCAGCACGATTGACAGGTATTAAGGTGAGTCGCGTGCTGTTATTTGTCTATGGCGTGAGCGGGTTGCTTTCTGGTTTAGGTGGAATTATGAGCGCCTCGCGCCTCTACAGTGCGACGGGGATGTTGGGGCAAGGCTACGAATTAGATGCGATCGCTGCTGTAATTTTGGGAGGAACGAGTTTCACAGGTGGAATTGGCACTATTTGGGGTACTTTGCTGGGGGCTTTAATTATTGCCCTGCTCAACAATGGACTAACTCTCATGAACGTGTCTTTCTTCTGGCAGTTAGTTGTCAAAGGTCTGGTGATAATTATCGCAGTGACGATTGACAAAGTTCGCACTGGTTCAAGCGCAGCGTAAAGGTATAGAAGAAGGAAGAAGGAAGAAGGAAGAAGGAAGAAGGAAGAAGGAAGAAGGAAGAAGGAAGAAGGAAGAAGGAAGAAG
>NZ_JAUBRN010000062.1:0-34926 GCF_036701875.1 Microcoleus sp. MON1_C5
GTTCTCACCCAGTTCGACCGCTGCCAGGGGGTTTGAAAACTCTCGCGATCAAGCGTGAGGGGTAAGTTCCGTTTAAACAAGTCTGAATCCGAGACTATTTGCGGTTGTTGAGCCATTTAGCCGCAACTATTCCCAAAATACCCGCAACAACTGGATTGCCCAAAAACTTCATCAAACTCGGCTGTTCGGCCAGCACTTCTTGGAAAATATCCGGATGATTGTGATAGGTAAACGAGGCCAGCTTGGTAACATCGTCAGCATTCATGCGGCTGGCGTGGTGAGTAGAAAGTCCTAGCTGCTTTTCCAATTTGCGATCGTCCAATCCTCTCTTCCCCAAATGCTTGAAGAATTCCCGCGCCACATCGTCGCGTTCGTTTGGCTTAATTTGGGCGATCGCCTTTTGCAATTCTGGTTCCAACTGAGCCGGCGGGAGGGAGTCGTGATTCAGAGAACGCCCGAATAATTGTTTGCGCTGGGCGGGCGAAGTTCTCTGAGCAAAATCGTCAAAGTTTTCGTAATCTTCACCCGTTGTCTCGGGCATCATTTCTCGATCTCCCTGGGCCAAATCTTTCATGATTTGACTCTTGTAATTATCGCTGCTACTCATGGTAAATCTTTTCCACTCTAGACAACAGTTTTGTCTTTATTTGAGATTGTTTCGCCTTCAAAAAACTGCGGAATATTAAACCGTCGCGCGGCTTTAATTTAAGCTTTCTAACCAGGTCAAGACTTGTATTCAATTTGATTTGATTGCTGGTCGTACTTAGCCGTCAAAATCAGTTTTTTGTCAGGAGCGTAAACCAAAACACTTACATCCTGATTGGGGAAATTGCGGTGAAAACCTTGTGCTAAAGATTTTGCTAAATCTTTCACTTCTGTTGGGCGAACTTGCGGGGTAATTACAACTCCCAATTTGTTATTGTCGCGCACGTAAGCATCCTGAACCAGGCCCTGAGCCGTTAATGTTACCCATTTACCAAAATCTTCACCTGCGGCGGTATTGCCACGTTCTAGCTGGGCGTAACTACCCTGATTACCACCAATGGCTACAGGTACATCATTCGGTTTTTGGGCTGAAACGCTGGGCGCGCAGGCAGTAGTAACTGCCAGCATTAATACCAATAGTACGCCCGCAATTATTTTGCGGATCTGCTGCAATAAACTCACCTTTTTTTCCTCCGTTCAGCAAACATTTGGAATACTTGAAAGGGTCAGGTTGCTCGACCCTCTCAATTAGTATTAGGCTTAGTCTAGTTTCTTTTTGAGCTCATCTTTCACATCTTCGATCGCATGACCAGCTTCAGCTTTTGCTTGCTTGGCTTTGCCTTCTGCTTTATCCTTCGGGTCGCCAGTAACATTGCCTAGGGCTTCTTGAGCAGCGCCTGCGATGTTGTTGCCAGTTGCCTTTGCTCTATCATCAGTGCTCATGGGTTTCTCCCTATCTTTATCTAATCAGACATTTTTTACTTAATAAACTCATTATAGGTAACTAAGAGCTGCGTTGCACTCTACCTGTAGGAAGAAACAATGAAGAAAAAACGAAGAGGGAACATGGAAGATGGAAAAATTATTTTTCACTTTTAGAGAAACTGCCACTTTCATACTTACCGGCTTTTTTTACCGTTTCTGCTGGCTGCAGTCAAGTATTTTTGTAAAAAACTGCTGGATGGTCGCCCGTGCGTCCAAGACTATTTTTTTAAACCCAAAATAATTTATAACTTTTAAATTTTATTTAATTCTGCCTTAAAAAAGCGGGTGTGGGCAAGACCGCATCTTACCCACACCAGAAAAAAATTCGTATTAGTTTTAATCTACCTTGTGATGACATTCTTCATCTATTCTGTGCTGAAGTTCTTCTTTCAACTGTTCGACAGCGCGCATAGTTTGAGCATCTTCTTGTTTTTGCTGACCGAGAGCTTTTTCTGTTTCCTCCCCGAGCAATATTTCCCTGGATTTTGGTAGCGTGACTTGATTTTCGGTGCCAGTGTTGGTCGCGTTTTCTTGACTATTCATTAGTTTTTCCCTTATTGTTTGCAAAATTTATTTTTAACAAAGGTACTTAGAAGTTAACCTTATGTTTATTATAAGGGAAATCACGAAGATTTCCCTCTGTCTGAAGGGAGATAGGGGATGGTGAAGAGTTTTGAGTTTTATAGTTAAGATAAATTACGGAAACTTCCATTAGCCCCAAAGGAGATAGGGGAAGGGGAATAGTGCGTGAGATTGCTTGGTGAGTCGCAAGGCACGGGCAGTGAATGAGTTGGGGAAATGGGAGGAGGGGGGATAATTTTTCTGCGGCGCGATCGCCATAAGTACCTTTTGTGGTTTGTTTGATGAGGCTGTTTCGAGATCCGTAAAAGATGAAGAGAGAAATAGGCGACAGATTTAGTGCAGACTTAAGTCAGATGTAGAGCAGTTTGACCCTTAAAATCAACACGGTGCCGCAATTGGCAAGTTGTGTGACGCTCGGGTTAAATAATCTGCTAAACAAGACTTAGCCTCAAGGCTAACTTCCTGCCGGAGCGAACTAAAATTTCTGTTATTAGTAAAAAGTATCTAAAACCCTATGGGAGCAAGGAGCAGTAACCCCCTCGAAGCAGCCGGCCCGACTCGTCAGCCGATCAAAATAGGCGTGTTGCATTCGCTGACGGGCACGATGTCCATCAGCGAAATTTCTGTTAAAGATGCGACGCTGTTGGCTGTTGAGGAAATTAATGCGGCGGGAGGGGTGCTCGGACGCCCCTTGGAAGCGGTTATAGAAGATGGAGCCAGCGATTTGCAGACTTTTGCTCAAAAAGCTAAGCAATTGCTCTTAGAAGCGCAGGTGGCGGCGGTATTTGGCTGTTGGACTTCGGCGAGCCGCAAAGCTGTACTGCCTGCTTTCGAGCAGGGCCAAGGGTTGCTGTTCTATCCGGTGCAGTATGAAGGGCTAGAACAGTGTCCGAATATTTTCTACACTGGTGCTGCCCCGAACCAACAGATTGTGCCTGGGGTGAATTACTTGCTGGCACAGGGGAAGCGGAAAATTTTCCTGTTGGGTTCGGACTATCTCTTTCCCCGGACGGCAAATCGGATTGTGAAAGCTCAACTGGCGGCACAGGGGGGAGAGTTGGCGGGGGAAGTGTATCTGCCGCTGGGATCGAGGGAAGTGGGCGAGGCGATCGCACATATCTTAGCAGTGAAACCGGATGCTATTCTCAACACTCTCAACGGGGACAGCAATGTGGCTTTTTTCCTTCATCTGCGGGAAGCTGGCGTAAAACCCGAGGATTTGCCCGTGCTGTCGGTCAGCGTAGCAGAAGAAGAAGTGCGGGCGATCGGGCCGTCCAATATTGCTGGACATTTGGTGGTTTGGAACTATTTTCAAACGGTTGATACACCGGAAAATCGTAAATTTGTCAAGGCTTATAAAGCCCGATACGGGGAAAATCGAGTCACCGATGACCCGATTGAAGCGGCTTATTTGGGCGTTTACCTGTGGAAGCAAGCAGTAGAAAAAGCTGGTTCGACAGATGCGGTTAAAGTTAGGGCGGCTGCTAAAAATATTGAGTTTGCAGCGCCCTCGGGCAAGGTAAAAATAGATGGCCAAACTCAGCATATCTGGAAAACAGTGAGGATTGGCAAGGTGATGGCAGACGGTCAAATTGAGGAGATTTGGAATTCCGGCGCACCGGTGCAGCCAGATCCTTTTCTCAAGGGCTATCCTTGGGCGGCGGCACTTGCTACGAGGGGGATTTCTCTGGGAACTCGGGCGTCTTTGAGCGGGCTGTTTGTCATCTTGGTACTGATAACTTGGATGGCGGTGGGAGTCGGATGGATGGGTTCTGTGGATATGAAGAACTATTTGCTGGCAATAGAGGCTGCCTCAGCTCCGGCGGCGGGGGTTTCTGAGGCAGCAAAGGCGGTGCTGGTGCAGCAAACTCTCTTTGTGGCGAGTCGAACTCAGCACTGGCTGATGGGGGCTTTGGTTTTGAGTTTGATCGCGGGGACAGTGGGTTTTGTGTCGGTGTCGGCAATTATTCGGAATCTCGGCTTGCTGCGGGAAACTGCCGAACAGATGGCGAGCGGTGATTTGACGGCTCGCTCGCCTGTTGTTTCTAATGACGCGATCGGGGTGCTATCTTCTACTCTCAATACCATGGCTCAGCAAATTAACAGTTTGCTCAACGGTTTGGAAGTGCGGCAGCGGCAGCTAGAGGAACGATCGGAGGAATTGGAAGTTGCTAAGAATGCTGCCGAAGCTGCCAACCGGGCGAAAAGCACTTTTTTGGCAAATATGACTCACGAGTTGCGGACGCCCTTGAATGCGATTATTGGGTACAGCGAGCTGCTGCAAGAAGAGGCTCTGGAACTCGGCGAAGAAGAGTTTGTGATGGATTTGGCAAGCATTAATATGGCCGGCAAGCAGTTGCTCAACATTATTAGTGACATCCTGGATATTTCTAAAATTGAAGCAGGAAAGATGACTCTTTTCTTGGAGACTTTTGATGTGTTGAATTTGCTGGAGCAGGTTGTCACTACTGTTCAACCCCAGCTAGCGAAAAATGGCAATACTTTGATTGTCAATTGCGATCGCAATATTGGCACGATATACTCCGATTTGTCAAAGCTGCGACAAGCGCTGTTGAATTTGGTGACCAATGCTACTAAGTTTACCGATCGAGGCAAAATTACGATTAATGTTTGGAAAGAAGAAGGGGAGGTTTTGCCGATCGGCAATTCCGAAGAAGTCTCGGCAGATCCTTCTCGGTGTCCACAGCCTTCGATCGTCTTTCAAGTAACCGATACTGGCATCGGCATGACTGAGGATCAGGTGTCGAGGCTGTTCGGAGCTTTCGCTCAAGCGGACAATTCTACTACCCGCAAATACGGCGGCACCGGTTTGGGGCTGACAATTAGCCGGAAATTTTGCCAGATGATGGGCGGAGACATTACCGTTGAGAGCGAATTTAATTGCGGTTCTAGTTTTACGATCCGGTTGCCGATTGCGGTTACAAGCCCGAAAGAACCGCAGGACGATCGAGAAATCCCAGAAATTGAGGCCGAGCCTTCCCAGGATTTAGACACGAGTGCAGAAGCGACAGAAGCGAAGCAAAAAGCAGTGGGATCGCAACCGCTGGATCTGCCGGATGCTGCTACTGTGCTGGTGATTGACGACGATCCGGACGCGCGGGATTTGATGACTCGCTGCTTGTCGAAACAGGGATTTCGGGTGCGATCGTCGGCTAGCGGTCAAGGGGGGCTTCTGTTGGCTAAGGAGTTGCTGCCGGACGCGATTATTCTAGACGTAATGATGCCAAGTATGGACGGCTGGGCGGTGCTGTCGGCGTTGAAAGCCGATCGAGATTTGGTTGATATTCCAGTGATTATGATAACTTTTTTGGACGACCAAAATCAGGGTTGGGAATTGGGAGTGGCGGAGTATGTGAGGAAGCCTGTGGATTACAAGCGCTTTGCTGCTTTATTGAGTAAATATCAGGGTATCGAGAAGTAGTTAGTTGACTGTTGGCAGTGGTTATTAGTTATTAGTTATTAGTTATTGGTAGCAGATGACAACTAACAACTAACAACTAACAACTGACTAATTAATCTAAGAAGCCCATTAATGTTGAGCTATCGTCAATTTCGTTTGAGGCAATTGGTCGATTTCCTCCCATTGTGGAGTAAACTTCATCAATGTGCAGAGTGCTCATGCCAATAGGGCGGGCACCGGACATACTGAACATTTCGCTGACTTGCATGGCGCTAGAGCCGATCGGGCGATTGCCGAGTGTAGCAACCACTTCAAAGTCGCTGGATTCGACCGGGCGATTGCCTACAGTGCCGTAGGTTTCGCTGAGGTGCAGGGTGCTAGTGCCGATCGGGCGGTTCCCCGAAATCGAGACGGTCTCGCTGATGGTAAAATCGTCTGGGCCGACGGGGCGGTTGTCATGCAGGAGTTGCGGGCGATAAAGTTGAATTCCTGTTGCTTTGGCATCCGTGGGTTCTGTCGGTTGGCTTTTGGAACCTCCTTTGCCGCGGCGGGCGAGTGCTTTGCCTTTGCCTGTACCTGTGCTCCTCGTATCCATAATTCTTTTCCTCGCTTATTTTTGGGTGTTGATTGCTGGGTGCGGACAACTGCTTTTCTTGGCTTTCTGCTTTCTATTTCGGCCGATGATTAAAATAATATTACAAAGTCTAACTATTTTTTTAACGAAATTGCAGAATCTCTGCATTTTTGTTAAGATTTATGGGTAATAGCTACATTTTCCTATGGTAACTGCGGCAGCATCTTTTCAATTGCAAGCGCCCTTCCAGCCCACAGGCGACCAACCGCTAGCGATCGCCCAACTCGTCAAAGGCATCGAAGCCGGGGATCGATTTCAAACCTTACTGGGTGCCACAGGTACGGGCAAAACCTTCTCCATTGCCTCGGTGATTGAAAAAGTTGGCAGACCCACCTTAGTCCTAGCACACAACAAAACCCTGGCAGCTCAACTGTGCAACGAACTGCGAAATTTTTTCCCGAACAATGCAGTCGAATACTTTGTCAGTTATTACGACTACTACCAACCTGAAGCATACATCGCCGTCACCGATACTTTCATTGAGAAAACGGCAGCAATTAACGACGAGATCGATATGTTGCGGCACTCAGCCACGCGATCGCTCTTTGAACGCCGCGACGTAATTGTAGTTGCTTCAATTAGCTGCATCTACGGTTTGGGAATGCCCGCAGAATACCTAAAAGCGGCTATTCCTTTGCGAGTAGGAATGGAAGTCAACCAGCGGCAAGTTTTGCGAGATTTAGTCAACGTCCAATACAGCCGCAACGATATAGATTTAGGCAGAGGCAAATTTCGCGTCAAAGGCGATGTTTTGGAAATTGGCCCCGCTTACGAAGATAGAATTATTCGCGTTGAATTCTTCGGCGACGAAATCGATGCCATTCGCTACGTTGACCCCGTAACGGGTAAAATCCTGCAAAGTTCAACGGCTTTAAATATCTATCCAGCGCGCCACTTTGTCACGGCCGAAGATAAATTAGAGGCAGCTTGCCAAGGAATAGAACTCGAATTAGAAGACCGACTGGCAGAATTTGAAAAACAGGGTAAACTATTAGAAGCTCAGCGGTTGGAACAGCGCACGCGCTACGATTTGGAAATGCTGCGCGAGGTAGGTTACTGCAACGGAGTCGAAAATTATTCGCGGCATTTAGCAGGGAGAAATGCGGGGGAACCGCCCGAATGTTTGATTGATTATTTCCCGAAAGATTGGATGTTGGTGATAGATGAATCTCACGTCACAGTGCCGCAAATTCGGGGAATGTACAACGGCGACCAAGCGCGCAAAAAAGTATTGATCGAACACGGTTTTCGTTTGCCCAGCGCGGCAGATAACCGCCCTTTAAAAGCAGAGGAATTCTGGGCTAAAGAGAATCAGTGCATCTTTGTTTCTGCTACGCCTGGGGATTGGGAAATGGAAATATCGGAAGGCAGAGTTGCAGAGCAAGTAATTCGCCCTACCGGAGTAATAGATCCGACTATTTTCGTGCGCCCGACGGAAGGACAAATTGATGATTTGTTGGGGGAAATAAAGGAGAGAGTAAGTCGGGACGAGCGAGTTTTGGTGACGACTTTAACGAAGCGAATGGCGGAAGATTTAACCGAATATTTGCAGGAGAGGGCTATTAAAGTCCGGTATTTGCACTCGGAAATTCAGTCGATTCAACGCATCGAAATTATCCAAGATTTGCAGGATGGTAAGTTTGATGTATTGATTGGTGTTAACTTGCTGCGGGAAGGTTTGGATTTGCCAGAAGTTTCGCTGGTGGTAATTTTGGATGCGGATAAAGAGGGGTTTTTGCGCTCGGGACGTTCGTTGATTCAAACGATTGGAAGGGCGGCGCGGCACATTCAGGGACAGGCTATTCTGTACGCGGATAATTTGACGGATAGTATGGTTAAGGCGATCGACGAAACGGATCGACGCCGGGGGATTCAGGTAGCGTACAATAAGATGCACGGGATAACGCCGCAGCCGATCGCCAAAAAGCGATCGAGTAATGCGATTTTGGCATTTTTGGATGTGTCGCGCAAGCTGAATTCTCAGCAGTTGGAGGAGGTTTACGAACAGGTAAACGAGTTATCTTTGGATGAGATTCCTCAGTTAATCGGGCGGTTGGAAGCGCAGATGAAGGCGGCGGCTAAGAAGTTGGAGTTTGAGGAGGCGGGTAAATTGCGCGATCGGATTAAGCATTTGCGGGATAAGCTATTGGGACACTAAGGAAGAGTGGGAGGATATGATGTTCGATCGCATTACCTTCGATCCAAAAATTATGGGAGGAAGAGCTTGCATTCGAGGAATGCGAATTACTGTTTCTTTGGTAGTGAGTTTAGTAGCAAATGGGATGAGTGTAGAGGAAATTTTGGCAGCTTATCCTTATTTGGAAGCTGAGGATATTAAAGCTAGTCTCCAGTATCAACTCTCAGCCTCAATGCTATGAATGCACCCACTCGTTTAGAGTTTCCCATTGCTAAGGCGCAATATCTCTTCAGCAGTGCCACGGAAGCAGGAGTAGGCGGAGATAAGCAGAAATTCTGGCGGGAGGTGATGGGGTTTGAGTCACCGGAGGCGATTCGAGACGCAATTATAGCCCAAATCTCGCTAGAATTGTTACAGCCAGCCGGACAGAATGACTATGGAGAACGCTACGAAGCTATTATTTTAGTTACAGGGCGATCGGGAGTATCTTGGCAAATCCGTACAGGTTGGATTGTTTTATTTGGTGAAGATATTGCTAGATTTGTTACCGCATTTCCTCAACGCTTTGGGAGACCGCAATGAGCAAATTTCAGTTATTGGATGCAGTGACTTTAACCGAAGCAGTCGCCCTCGCTGATGGCGAGATTGCACCGCCACAAACAGCCGGGACAATTGTTGAGGTTTTCAAGAACGGTGAAGCTTATTTAGTAGAATTATTTGGGGGATGGGTGAAAGCAGAAGTTGGCGGGGATTTTGTGCCTGCAACTCAGGATGAACCGGGCGCATTTATGGAAACGATTGGTGTTGAAACAGTTTATCCGCATCAGTTGCAATTAGTAAAATCTGCCGATGAAAGGATGGGGATTCGAGAGCATTTACTGTCGGTTTTAAATAATTTACCTGACGAGTTAGTGGCTGAAGTCTGCGATTTTGCGGAGTTTTTGCATGAAAAACAGCAAAAAGTGCGATCGTATTAAGCATTTAGGTAAAGTGCGATCGCCCTTTACCATTGTCCTATTTTTTGGATGGGAAGGGCGATCGTACTTTTTACCAGCTTCCTACTTCTTCGGATGAATATTCGCGTTCCAAGGAGTCCCCTTTTGATGAACCATTGTTATCCCAGGAATCTGACTCGTATTCCCATCCACGGTTTTTATCTTTCCGATCCTCATCCTCAGAGTGTAAGCGTTCTAAGGTAGTCACTCTGTCTTTGAGTTTTTGCAGATCGCGCTGAATGTCCGATGATGTAAGCTGTTGACTGTTTGGGTGCGACCCATAAACCATACGGGCTATCTCCAAACCATGAGGATGAGCGAGCAGCTTTTCGAGTAGCGTTCGCGCGTGATTTTGTGGTATCATTGTTTTGCATAAATTAAATAACATCCAGAATCCTGAGAACAGGTTAATGCAGTTCAATACTACCGTTCTCGAATTCATGGTTGGAATAGAGCGTCCTTAACACCTCCAAGTAGTAGGGACGTTCTTTATTTATTATTAGCACATTAGCTGGCTAGTAGTCAACAAAATTTTGATGATAAATAATCAGTTTTTTTTGTTTATCCTGTGTTACCAGTACAGCAAAACGGGGTAGAGAAAAACGAAACAGGATAGGAAATGAGATAGTAATTGAATGTGAGGTATTAATTAACTTAATTAAGAATTGAAACCGCAAAGCGGGTATTTAGCGTTAAATCCTGCATAGCCATAATGAACCTAAATTCCCATTAGGGATTGAAACAGCTTTATTCTCTGTCAAAAGCGCACCGAGTTGCGTTTTTGAGTGGCAATTAACCTAAATCTCTATTAGGGATTGAAACCGATACATTTCGCAAGATGTTGGACGGAACTTTTAAAAATGCAGTTAACCTAAATATTTATTAGGGATTGAAACTTGTCCGTCATTATATTAAAAAAGTTGCTCGCCCAAAACACCACCCAAACCAACTACTTGCTCAATACCACAGCATCCGTACTGCTAGCAAAAGCCGGACGAATAAATTCCTCCTTCTCTTCCAGCGTGATGTAACCCTTATCTACAGCTAGCTGCATCACTTCCTGAAGAAAACCTCTGATCACATCTAATACTTGAGTGCGATCGCGTTCAAAAACCTTTTCCCAACCAGAAGTTGCAAACTTCCTCACCTAAAACTTACGCAGGGGAACTCAGAAACCGGGTTTTTTGCGATAAAACTTCGTTACAGCCCGCAGATTCACTAAAAAACCCGGTTTCTTCGGCGGAGTGCGTAAGTTCTGTTTATGTAATTTTCGCCTCTTAAAGTGGTAAGTTGGGTTTTGTTACCTCAACCCAACCTACTAATAAACTTACGGTGTCGGATTCGGATACTTAGCGTGCACCGCATCGATTTCCGCTATAATCTCCCGATCCAAATTCACCTCCAAACTACCGATATTTTCCTCCAACTGTTCGAGACTTGTTGCACCGATAATTGTGCTCGTAACAAACCAGCGCGATCGCACATACGCCAAAGCCATCTGCGCCGGACTTATCCCATGTTTCCCCGCAATCTCAACATACGCTTTCACCGCATCGTTCAGATTAGTTTTATCGTAACGCTGGCCGAATCCCGCGAATAAAGCCAACCTAGAATTTTCGGGAATTCCATTCAAGTATTTACCCGTTAACAGCCCAAATCCCAAAGGACTGTAAGCCATCAATCCCACATTCTTAAAACGGCAAGTTTCTGCTAAATTTAGGTGAAATGTCCGATTGCTCAAACTGAAAGCATTCTGAATCGAAACAACTTTCGGCAATCCGTGTTTTTCCGCCAAGGTGCAGAACTCGCAAACTCCCCAAGGCGTCTCGTTGCTCAAACCCAAATAGCGGATTTTTCCGGCTTTAATCAAGTCAGAAAATACCTCTAACTGTTCCAAAATCGGTACAGTTTCGTGTTCTTGAGCAATATCATAATCCGGCGCGCCAAATAGCGGCACGTAGCGATCGGGCCAGTGGATCTGATACAGGTCAATGTAGTCAGTTTGCAAGCGCTTCAGGCTGTCATTCAGGGCTTTTTCGACATTTGGGCGATCGATCTGATTTTTCCCTTCCCGAATCCACTTTAAGCGAGTGCTTCTGCCCGCCACTTTAGTCGCTATAATGACTTTATCCCGCTGCTGTTTCGCCAACCATTCGCCGATATATTCCTCTGTTTTTCCCTGAGTTTCCGCCTTTCCAGGGACGGGATACATTTCTGCCGTATCGATAAAGTTGATGCCTCTATCGATCGCAAAATCGAGCTGTTGAGCCGCTTCCTCAACGGTGTTCTGCTGGCCGTAAGTCATCGTACCCAAACAGATTTCAGATACTGATAAGTCGCTGTCGCCGAGTTTTTTGTATTCCATGATTGCGATTGCTGCCAAATTGTCTGCTTCTATATTACCGAAAAACTTTCCTTTAGTTGATCGCTCAAAAAAAAGTACGTGAAGCGCAGCTATTCCGTAAAAAATCTCCCTTTTCCCTCTTTTACTCTGCGTCCTCTGCGGTTAAAATTTTTCAAATGCTATCCGCACTAAAATGTTAATATAAAGAATTAGGCCTCGATAGTTTATGAGTAACCGCCCGCCAAAAGTTCCGTTTGTAAACTTTTCATTGCAACACCAACCAATTCAATCGCAAATAGCAGAAGCTATTAGAAAAATAATCCAGGAAGGAGACTTTATTTTAGGCCAAGCACTCGCCGAATTTGAAACAGCATTTGCAGCAGCTTCAGGAGTAAAATACGGCGTAGGAGTGGCTTGTGGAACAGATGCGCTCGCTCTGGGACTCCAAGCTTGCGGCATTAATCCGGGCGACGAAATTATCATACCCGCTAACACTTTTATCGCCACCGCGATCGCCGTCCTCCAAGCCAAAGCTATACCTATTCTTGTAGATTGCGACCCGGAAACCGCCCTGATTGACCTCACAGCAGCCGAAACAGCAGTTACCTCGAAAACTAAAGCAATTATCCCCGTACACCTTTACGGTCAAATGGTATCGCCCGGACAGCTTTTAGATTTTGCGAAGCGCCACGATTTAATCATATTTGAAGATGCCGCCCAAGCGCACTTAGCCCACAGAGAAGGATACCGCGCGGGTTCCATTGGCAAAGCAGCAGCGTTCAGCTTTTATCCCAGCAAAAACCTCGGTTCTTTTGGCGACGGCGGGATGTTAATTACTAACGATGCACAACTCGCAGAAAAAATGCGAACTCTCCGCAATTACGGAGCACCCAGTAAATATTTGCACACAGAAATCGGTACCAACAGCCGCCTCGACAATTTGCAAGCCGCCGTGCTCAATGTTAAATTGCCTTACTTAGAAAAATGGAATCGCGATCGCACCGAGGCCGCCCAACACTACAATACTCTACTAGCACCATTGAAACACAAAGGCATTGTACCGATCGCCAACCACAGCAGCAGCGGTCACATTTATCACCTCTATGTGATCAAAATTACTGAGGAAAGCTCGATCGACCGCAACACCCTTCAGGAAAAACTCGCCCAACACGGCATTCAAACAGGCATACACTATCCCCTACCTTGCCACCTGCAACCCGCCTACCAAAACTTAGGCAATCGGGGCGACTTCCCCCGCGCAGAAACCCTGTGCCAACAAATTTTATCATTGCCAATGTATCCCGGATTGAGCAATACTCAGATCGAGCAAGTTGTTCGGGCGATCGTACTATCATTGAATTGCTAATTGTTCATAAAATTTATGCGGCAGGTGTTTCAAGCAGTAAGGTGCGGTTCTCAAAGCGTTTTGGTGGGGAATTAATAAATCTTTAACTCACAGTTTAAAACCCGAAAGCGTTGCGAATCCAGCGCGGCAATCTTAAAACTTCTCAAACCATGCACATCCAGCGCAGAATTCGCATTGTTTTCAAGCGATACCTCCTGGCGGAAGGTATCACGGTGCTCCTAGTGCTGCTGTACGCCCCCCTGCTATTACACTGGTACGACGGCTGGTTTAACAAAAGCATCAGCCTCGAACACGAATATTTCAGCCACGGACTAATTGGTTTGCCCTACGCAGCTTATACTGCTTGGATGAACCGAAAGTGCTGGCGCAGCTTGCCCAACTCACCGCATCCTTTGGGAGGCTTTTTGCTGGTACTAGCCACGCTTTTTTATCTGAGTCGCTTGAGCGATTTAGTAAATTTATCCCTGCCCGTAATGCTGGCCAGCATTTGCTTATCTTTAAAAGGAATTCCCGGCTTTAAATTGCAGGCGATGCCGCTTTTATTCGTATTTTTGGCCTCGCCAAACCACATTCCTTACCTCATTGAACCCTACGCCTTGCCGTTGCAGCAATTCATTGCTGAAACATCAGGATTGATATTAATTAAAGTTGGTCTCAACGTGAGAGTGGAAGAAATTTATCTGTACGTAAACGATCGCATTGTAGAAGTTGCTCCGCACTGTGCAGGCTTGAAAATGCTGTTTACCAGTCTTTACGTCAGCTTAATTCTGCTAGATTGGACGGGAGTTGGGAGTTCTCACAAAAGAAGCATTTTGTTTTTAGTTAGTACATCCATCATTAGCATCACTT
This sequence comes from Microcoleus sp. MON1_C5, assembly GCF_036701875.1. Taxonomy (NCBI): domain Bacteria; kingdom Bacillati; phylum Cyanobacteriota; class Cyanophyceae; order Oscillatoriales; family Microcoleaceae; genus Microcoleus; species Microcoleus sp. MON1_C5. The sequence goes on from NZ_JAUBRN010000062.1 coordinate 13,799, forward strand.
CCAACATTGTCCGCAACACTTTGCTCACTTACTTTCACGGAACCGAGAGAGAGGGGCTTTTTACTTGGTTGCACGCCGGATGGGGCGGAGACTTGTATTCCGCTTGTATACTAGGCTTATTGGTACTTCTCCTCAACGGGGTGGAAAAGTATTTCCCAAGCCAGTCTAGCAATTAATGAAACAGATGATTTCAGCACGGAAATTACTGCGGCGGTATCAATTATCTAAAATTATGATACTGGTGTTTTTGCTGATACTGGTTGGGGTAGTAGCAATTCCCGGCTACGCGACAGGAAGGTGGCCTTGGACAAACCCGCCAACCGTTGCAAACCTCAAGCAATTGAAAAGTTTGCGCCAAAACGGGATGACACTTCCCGGGTGGCAGGTGATGCGGGTCCAGAATAACGTCCAAATTGGCGGTCACAGATGGTTAGCTGAAGAAATTAAAAATGATCGAACAGTTGCCATTTTATTGCTGTTGCCTCAAAATGACCCCAAAAACCAGCCCCAGGTAGAATGGTTAGATATCGATGGATTTCACCGATGGCAAACAGATTCTCATCGCACTTTGAGGTTTACAGTTAAATTAGCGCCCATACCCGACAAGCCGCCCTCTACCGTCGAGGCCCGGTTTTTCCGAAGCTGGAATCCCCAACAAACTTTTGCTGTCGTGCAGTGGTACGCTTGGCCTAACGGTGGTTCTCCAGCAACCAGCCGTTGGTTTTGGGAAGACAGCATTGCTAGACTGTCGAACCGCCGCGCCTCTTGGGTTGCTGTCAGTATCATCCTTCCCATTCAACCGCAGGGCGACATTAAGATAGCTCAACCCTTGCTGGAATCTCTTGCCGAAAGTGTCCAGGCTAAATTAATTACAGAAACTTTTCGCTTTGAGTAAGCAGGTAGGTGCAAATAAATAGGCCTATAGCGTGGGGAGGTTTTGCCAAAATCAACTGCTTCCTAGTAAATATCCGGATTCAACTCGCCCCTAAAATATCTTATTGTTTTTTCTGGTCGCTATATTTAGATGAAACTTACAAGTCAGGCTATTATTCACAATATTACTTTTTTAAATCCTCTCAAAATGCGGGAAAAATCTACAATTAAAAATCGCCTCGCTTTTTCCTTTGCCGGCCTGTATTCAACTGCTTGGACTCTATCTTTTGCTGCTGTATTCTGGGGTTTTAATAGCAAAAATTTTTCGGAAACGGCTTTAGCTCAATCTGTTGTTCCAAGAGACGAGCGACTCGTGGCGCCACCGCTATTGCGGGTCCCGCCACCGCCGCCTGCCAATTTCAACCGGGATATTAACCCAGCTTTTCGGAATCGGCCCTACCGTCTGGGCCCGGGAGACCAGATTTCTGTTCAAGTTCAGCGCTTCCCAGAGCTAGGTTTTACAGGTCCAATCAGCCCTGAAGGGGTAATTGTACTACCGCTAATCGGAACAGTAAATGTGCGCGGTCTTACCGTCGAAGAATCACAGCAGCGCCTCCGGGAGCGCTTTGGCCAATTTATCAAAAATCCTCAAGTCTCGGCTGCTTTGCTGGTTCAGCGCCCGGTAGTGGTGACGGTGACGGGGGAAGTGGCCAGACCGGGTTTTTATCCGCTGCAAACCCCCCAGCTTCCTGCGGCTCTGGCGGCTGCTGCTGGGACTAATCCTACGGCGGAACTGCGGGCGGTGCGGGTGCGGCGGACTCTGCCGGGAGGTGCTGTCGCGGAGCAAGTTGTTGATATTTTGACACCGTTGCAAACTGGTATTGCTCCACCGGATTTGCGTTTGGAAGATGGAGATGCGATCGTCGTACCGTATAAACAGGTTACGCCCGATCGCAAATCCGATCAAGATTTAGCATCCAGGTACAGCCTCGCTGCTGCCGCTGTCCCCGTCCAAATCACTGTCACCGGAGAAGTCAGCAAACCGGGTTTTTACACGCTTCCGGCGGGTTCTGGTCGAATTTCGGCTGCTTTGGTGATTGCGGGGGGAGTGACGGGAAAAGCCGATTTGCGGGAGGTGCGAGTGCGGCGGACGCTGATGGACGGCTCCTCGGTGGAGGAACCAATCGACCTCTACACTCCCCTAGCAAACGCTAACGATTTGTTCGATTTTCCTTTGGTCTCGGGAGATGTGATTGTCATCCCGGAATTGGACGCTAGTACCAAAAACCTAAACTACGACAAAGCTCTGGTGGCGCGGTCTACCCTGATTAAGCCGAGGATCTACGTTCGAGTTTTGAGTTACGCTAGTGGTGGTTTGACCTCGTTCTACGTAGAAAATGGCAGCAGGTTTTTGGATGCTCTCAACAACTTGCCTGTTAATCTAGCTGACTTGCGGAAAATAGCCCTGATTCGGTTCGACGAAAAGCAAGGTAGAGCAATCAACCGTTCGATAGATGCTAAAGCTGCTTTGGAGGGCAATGTTTCTCAGAACCCGATGCTCGAAGATAATGATGTGATTGTGATTGGTAGGAATTTGGTAGAGCGCATTGGTTATGTAATCAATACTTTTACTCGACCATTCCGGGATACTTTGGGATTTATTCTGTTCTTTGAACAGTTGAGAAATGGGGTAACAGATCTATTCGGCCCGTCACGAAATGATAGGTAGTCATACCATTTTCAAATTTCAATTTTCGATTTTCGATGGGGAATGACTTATGCGATATGCGTTTACCACTTACCTACAGTTGCAGCTTCTTGGGAAATGGGTATCATTTGTCAGCAATCATTAGTTATCGTTAACATTTAGCAATCTAAAATCTAAAATCTAAAATCTAAAATCTAAAATCGTCATGACTTTATCCGTTGTCAAACGCTATTTAATTGCTTTCGACCAATACAAGTGGGTGGGACTGGCTACTCTCGCGGTGACTGTGGGGGTGTCGGGAGTAGTGGCCCTGCAGCCAAAGGCGGCGCCAGTTTACGTTGCTACAGGTACGCTGGCCTACCGCAGACCGAGCGTGATTTTTTCATCGACTACTACTAAAATTCAACAGGAAGGACAAGAAATAACTAAAGATATGCTGCTGGATACAAAGGTGGTTGAAGCAGCCGCAAAACAACTCATCAAACCCGCAAAAAAATTAAGCCCAAAAGAAGAGCAAAAAGAAGTACAAGCTTTGGCTAAAAAGCTGGTAAAAAATGTGAAAGTAAAGATGCCCACTAAGAATAATGACCCCAGCGCTTTGATTCAAGTAGAGTACAAAAATGCCGATCGCCAAAAAGCAGAAAAGGTAGTAGAGAGGCTGATGCTCGAAATGGTGGCTCGCAGCGAAACTCTTAATACTTCTAGACTGCGTGAGACGATCGCCCAAATTAACAAGCGTTTGCCGAAAGTAACTCAGGAACTCAGAGAGACGGAAGCAAAACTTGAAGCCTACGCAAAACGAGAAGGAACTTCAATTTTAGCAGCTCAGAGCGGTGCTTTGCCGCAAGCGATTACCAGCATCCAACAGCAGCAGCGGCAACTCCGCGTGCAGTTGGGAGGAATTGAAGCTCAAATTAACAGTTTGCAGGCTCGCTTGGGATTGAATGTGGAGCAAGCTTACGTCGCTCAAGCACTCTCTGCCGATCCAATTATTGCCCAACTGCGAGTGCAATTGTTTTCGATCGAATCTCAGCTCAAAATTCTCCGCAGCGACTTGCAGGAGGAACACCCGAAAATTGTAGAATTGCTTAAACAAAAACTTGCTTTTGAGCAGCAGTTGCAGCAGCGGCAATCTGAGGTACTCGGCGGTAACGGGGTGGCGGCTCCGCTCAGAAGTGCCGATCGAATTCGGGTAGACTCTTCTTTAGATCCCGCCAGACAGCAGTTAGCTCAAACTTTGATTGCTTTGCAAACGCAGCACGATACGGTGCAACAGCAACTTCAAGGAATCGAGAAAACTGAAAAAGAATTGCGTCGGGAACACGCGACAATCCCCAACAAGCAGTTAGAACAAGCGCGGTTGGCCCAACAAGTGGCGTTCAAACAAGCTCTCTACGACAAGATGCAGTCGGCTTTGGTAGATGCTGAGGCGGCGGTAGCTGAGACAACGGGGAGTTTGACAATCGCCCAATTTCCGAAAACTGATGACGTTGAGTCAAACAAGAGAGGTTTGCCCGTGATGCTGGCGGTGGGCGGATTTGTGGGATTGCTGCTGGGCGGGGGGTTGATATTTTTGTTGGGGATGCTCAACGGCAAGTTTTACAGTTGGGAAGAAGTGCGGGCGGCTTTGGTGGAAAAAGAGGTGCCGATACTGGCAGTTTTGCCTGAAGTGACGGTGTTTGATTCCTACGGCGATGAAATGCCTCTGGCCCTGGAGGCAAATTCTCCCTATTTGGAATTTTACGAGCGGTTGCGTACTAATTTGCGCCGGATCGGGAACAAACCGGTAAAGGTGGTGTTGCTGACTTCGGCGGCGCCTTTGGAGGGGAAAAGTTTTAGTGCTTACAATTTGGCAATTGCATCGGCTCGATCGGGTAAACGGACTTTGCTAATTGAAGCAGATTTGCGATCGCCTTCTAACGTTGAATCTTTGAAAATTGCTGCCGATCCTTTGGCGACGGTGGAACCTTTGCACTATTACGGCAATATTAGCGAGTGTGTCCTTTTGGTTCCAGAGGTAGAGAATCTATACGTTGTGCCGAGTCCCGGCTTTTTGCGGCAAGCCTCGGCCGTACTCGAATCGAGCGAAATGCGGAGATTGTTTGAGGATGTTCGCAACCGCTTTGATTTTGTGGTTGTGGATTCTCCGGCTTTGAGCGAGTGCAACGACGCGCTGACGCTGGAACCGTACACGGACGGTATGATTTTGGTGGCGCGGCCTGGTTACACTTTGTCTAGTATGTTGTCTGAGGCTGCCGATCAGTTGCTGGAATCTGAGGAGGACGAGTCGAATAAATCCGGGCCGCGGCTGTTGGGAGCGATTATTAACGGTGCTGATATTCCGGTCAAGTTCCGCAATGATCTTGATGAATTGGAGTTGCCTTTGAGTGCGATCGGCGATCGCGCGATCGAAGTGCGAGCGAGGCAATTACCGCAGCCGTCAAAGCCTAAAAATAAGGCTATTAATAGTAAATTGAGATAATTTATTTGGCTTGATTCTTGTAAAGCCATCCTCAATGAAATATGAATATATTGTAGGCGGCGACATAAGCACCTTAAGCTTAAAGCACCGTTAACAGCCAGTCGATTTTAGATTTTAGATTTTAGATTTTAGATTTAAAAATTGACTCCACAGATGAATCTGGGAGCTGGAACTTCGGTCTAAAATTTTTCGCTTGTCAACAGTCAACAGTCAACAGTCAACAGTCCTTACTTGAAAATGTGTCATCGCACTATTGATTGGATTCAGGGCGTTTCTGGTGTTTGCTCTGGATAAACTGTTCCAAATCGGCGATCGCATCTTCAAAATCCGACAAATTAATTTTCGCAGGTCTAGTCTTCTTCGGCAAACTCGAAGACTGACTCGCAGACTTAGCCGGAGGCGGTGGAGATTTAGGTTGTGCCGCTTGAGTGCTGTTCGATTCTATAGAATCGAACAATTCATCCAGGGACTCAAAAAAGGATTGAGCCGAGGCCCGGCGTAAATCTTTCTGGTCGTCATCTGTCATAAGCCACTCCATAGACTCTAAAAGTTGCCAATAAACTCTGCCCGCCCCCGGCGCGTGCAGACATGAAAACCCGACTAAAACAAGCAAGCGCACACAATTTAACCGGACGGTGGAATGCCTGTTGCTGAACTTGCTGCCCCATATAAAACCTGCAGCGACCATTGTCAGCCTTCAAACTTATATTTAACTCTACACCCGCCTACTGAGTGATTTGAGACTTGGTGCAGACCCAGCTCAAAATCATTGACCCTGAAAAAATCTCAGTTACGGCTCTTTCGTTGTCTAATTAACCCTAGTCTAGTCGAGAATAAGGAGACAGGACTTATGCAACTATTACCGCTGTTCAAAGGTTGCGATGGCAACGCGCCACCTCGAAAGGACGGAGAGACGGTGTTTTTTGCTTGAGTCCTAAGATTTCAAAGGCATTAGGAGATTTTAAGGTGACTCAGGGATTTGATTACGATTTAGCAATTATCGGCGCTGGCGTGGGCGGACACGGCGCGGCCATACACGCGGTTAGCTGCGGGCTGAAAGTGGCAATTATCGAAGCAGGGGACATGGGGGGGACTTGCGTCAACCGCGGCTGCATTCCCTCGAAGGCGCTATTGGCGGCTTCGGGGCGAGTCCGAGAGTTGCGGAATGCCCACCACCTGAAGACTTTGGGAATTCAGTTGGGGAATGTGGATTTCGATCGCGGGGCGATCGCCAATCACGCTAACACTATTGTTAGCAAACTTCGCGGCGACTTGACCAACAGCCTCAAACGTTTGAATGTCGATGTCATCCAAGGTTGGGGCAAAATTGCCAGTGCTCAAAAAATTACCGTCGAAACCGATAAAGGCGAGAAAACTATTACCGCCAAGGATATTATTCTCGCTCCCGGTTCGGTTCCCTTCGTCCCCCCCGGGATAGAAATTGACGGCAAAACTGTATTTACCAGCGACGATGCTGTCAGGTTGGAATCGCTGCCGAAATGGATCGCAATTATTGGTAGCGGTTATATCGGTTTGGAGTTTTCCGATATTTACACCGCACTGGGCTGTGAAATTACGATGATTGAAGCTCTAGATCAGTTGATGCCGACTTTCGATCCAGATATTGCTAAGTTAGCAGAACGGGTGTTAATTGCACCCCGCGATATTGAAACAAAAGTGGGTGTTTTGGCTAAGAAGATTACTCCTGGTTCGCCGGTGATTATTGAATTAGCTGATTTCAAGACTAAGGAAATTGTCGAAGTTTTGGAAGTTGATGCTTGTTTGGTAGCAACTGGGCGAGTTCCTGTCAGTAAGAATTTGGGGTTAGAAACTGTTGGCGTGGAAACGATGCGCGGTTATATCCCAGTTAACGATAAGATGCAGGTTTTGGCGGCGGGAGAACCGGTGCAAAATTTGTGGGCGATCGGCGATGTTAACGGCAAGATGATGTTAGCGCATTCTGCGTCTGCTCAGGGAATTGCTGCGGTGGAAAATATTTGCGGCCGTGCCCGCGAAGTTGACTATTTGAGTATCCCGGCGGCGGCGTTTACTCACCCGGAAATTAGCTATGTGGGGATGACGGAACCTGCGGCAAAAGAGTTAGGAAAAACAGAAGGGTTTGAGGTAGCTTCTGTCAAGACTTATTTTAAGGGAAATTCTAAGGCTATTGCTGAAGGGGAAACCGACGGTACGGCTAAGGTGATTTACCGGAAAGATACTGGGGAGTTGTTGGGAGTTCACATTTTCGGTTTGCACGCTTCGGATTTGATTCAGGAAGCGGCAAATGCGATCGCCCAGCGCGATTCTGTGAACAATTTAGCATTCCGAGTTCACACGCACCCAACGCTTTCGGAAGTGTTGGATGAGGCGTTTAAACGGGCGGCTGGAGCGGGTAGTCATTAATTTGTAGGGGCTGTTTTCTTGTTTTATATCCCCGGCTTCTTGAAGAAGTCGGGGATTTCGGTATTCTGTTTTAGGGTGGTGGTAGAGTGCCGCTCGCATTTTGGGCTAATTCGAGAAATTGCTCGCCGCAGTTAATTTGCTCTGCAGCTTGCTCGATAGTGACAGTATCAAGTCCCCCGTAATCCCCACTATTTCGCAAGTCTTGAGCATCGATTAAAAATCGGTGAAACTCAGCAGGAACTCTTCCTGTACGGGCAAATTCTCGGCCGAAAGCTCCAATTACGGCGGCATGACTGGAAAATGACATTCCTTCGCCATCTAAAAATGCCTCAGCAATGTAAAACATGGCATAATAAGCGCGAGATGCTGCATAGTCGGGGAAACCATTATTTAGTAATAGATTTGCCGCCGATAGACTTTGGCGAGCTTTCAGGAGTAAGTCTAATTGTTCGGGTTTCATAAAGCTATTCCCTCTTTGCGAATGTTCCGCAATAAAGGCCCGTTGTAATGTATAAATCGCTGTTCGTCCATAAACAGACAGCTAATGACTTCATCATTTTGTAGTGACAAATCGGCTCGAATGTGGCTGGTTCTTTTAATTTCTTCGCCTGGGTTTACTTGCCCTTTGAGGACGACTAAAATATCAATGTCAGAGTCGGGGCGTGCATCGCCTCTGGCTTGGGAACCGTAGAGCACCATTTGGGTGAGCCGATCGCCGTAAAGTTGCTCGAAGTGCGATCGTAATTGCGTTAGTATGTTTTTAAGCTTATCGTTAACGATCATATTTGTAGTAAATGATTGGAGGGCGATCGGACATTTACTATGTTAATATAATTTCACTAAATTGAGACCTTACATCAATGCAGTCAACAATAATTAATTAGTTGCTTAACTGTGCCAAGCCTCATAATAGTCTGGGAAAGGCATAATTTGAGTGCATTGCGAAAGAACCTCGTAACACTTATGATAAATATCGAAATCTTCCTGGGTATATATCTGATTTTGCAGAGGATGTTTTAAATTTGAGACGGCAGATGACAGCGGATATCTTTTAAGTATTTTTCCCAAAGTGTAAGCTGCATAAATACGGCTATCGGGAGTGTTATAAAGGAGGTCTATTAATGTATAGATGACTTGTTGTTGCATTACATTAGCATTCCCCAAGTATTCAATTGCCCACTTACTAATTACAAAATTGCTGTGGCGACTCAACTCAATCATTAGCGCCACTGCTTGCTTATCATTAGTACCAAATTCGCCTAAAAGCCTGACCGCATCCCGAAAAATACCCTCATTAGGACTATTGTGAATAATATCAATAAGTGGCTGAATTGCTTTAGGAGATTTAGAGCAAATATGCTCGAATGTTTCTTCTGCCCATTTACGTTTTAATTCGTCTTTACTCGATTCTTTTTCGTCAAGCAGCCAGTGGATTAATTGCCAAACAACATCAAATATGGTGTGTTGAATAATTCTGCCAGCTTGAGGATGATCTGGGGCAATTTTCGCTAAGCTAAAATGGGCTTCACTAGGAATAAATTCATCAGCACTTTTTTCTATCAGAGCGACTAACCTCGCGATCGCCTGCTCATTACCGGGAACGATTTTCCCCAAACACTCAGCCGCTTTTACACAAGTGTACTCATTGTGACTGTTTTGCATCATCTTATTCAGGTCATCTATCAATTGCTGATTGTTCTGACCAATGAATTCTAAGCTATTAAATGCTTTATCAATGATATACCTCCCTTCAATAAAGGGATAGGTATTGGAAGTGGTGCGAATCAAATCAAGCAGCGCATCAATTGCTTGTTGGTTGCCCGTACCAATTTTTCCCAAACTTTGAACCATATCCGCCAAGGAACCATTGCTAGGATCGTTGGTAATGTTAAGCATCAGGTTAATTAAAGCAGGGATGGTTCGGCTGCGATCGCTCTCTTGGAATGCAGCCCTAGCTAATTCTGAACTTGGGCAACTTTCCCCAACCCACATCTGCATCTTTAAATTGAAATAACCATATCCCCATCTAATCAATTGCGATAGGATTGTATCAGCACAGCTACATTCCTTAAACTCAGCAATACCTATCGCTGCTAAACAATACGCTCGGTATTCATAAAAACCTTTGCCCTCTAAAATACAATCCCGACATCCATCTTGAAATTCAACCAAAGCCTTAACAAACGCTTCCTTATTCTCTGTTCGTACATCCTCGCGCCCCAGCCACAATAAAATAACCTCTTTCCACTGGCGCTCAAAAATTCGGTAACTTGCTTTAGAGTCTTTGGGGTTGTCAGGAATGTGATTCAGAAAAAAGTTCCAATCATCAATTGTACGCGCCGCGAAATATTCCTGAAACGTGGGATGTAAAAAAGCATAAACGGGTTCTTCAGGTTCATCTGCATCCATTCCCACTTGATTCAGCCAACCCAAATCCAGAGCCAATTGCAGCAGAGAATCTTTATCCTTTGGCTTGCCCAAAAGGTGACAAACAAACTTATGTCGCAAGCGAAACCGAGTAGGTTCTTTATCGATCGCTTCTCTCGCCAACTCTCCCAGCTTAGCATTCAGCCGCTCTTGATTATTAGAGTCCAGGCGGAAATACTCTGCTTTCCACTCAAAGATTTTATCGACAAATTTTTGATATAACTTCGCTTTTGTATCAGGCAAATCGCCGTCTCGCCCTTGCCAAATTGCACACAACAGGGTCAATCTTAAAGGATTTCTGGCTAAATCCTTAATCCGTTCCTTTCCTGGTTGATGAATTGCTTGCCACAAGCGATCGCCCAATGCGTTATCTTTACTAAACCACTTCTCGATAAACTGCTGTACCTGGGGAAATGTGAACGGTTGAGTAATATAAAATTCAAAGCCATCCAAAATGCGGGGGTTAGCCTGCCAAACATTCAGCCGACAACTTGTTACTATCCGCACATGAGTCAGCAAACCTCTTGCAGATAAGGTTTCCTGCATCTCTGCTGCCATTTCATCTAGCCCATCTAACAGTAACCACACCTGTCGCTGTTCCAACTGACTTTTCCAAGCTGTCTGCAAGTTTTCAGTAACAGTTCCGTCTGCATCTCGCAGCCAATCATTAAATATGTAATCAATTAGATTCGTCGCTAAACGTCCTAGAGAAACCCAAATCACCAAATCATCTGTATTATCTAACAGCCAGAAAGCGATTTTCTGTAAAAGCGTGGTTTTCCCTCCTCCTGGTTCACCAATGATGGCAATTCGATCGTTTTTCTTAGTGCTGAGGAGTGTTGTGAGAAATTGGTTGTATTCAAATCTTTCGGTTTTGCTGTACCCCGTTGATTCATACAACAGCGAACCCTGTTCAGGTGATGAGTCGCCTCCAACCTTTTGGATTTGCTCCTGCTGCACTAAGGTCAAATCTACATAGATATTTTCCTCAATCAGATCGCGTTTCCTCTGACCACGCATTAGCTTATTGCTGCTTAGCCACTTCTGTTCTAGCAGCATCCGGCGACAAACCTCCTGCCACTTGTCGGGAGTGTGCTCAACAGCGAAATCTTGAGCGACAACAGTGCGATCGACAATCTCTTCCCAAGATACCCCTAAAACTCTACAGAAAGCCTTGAAAACTTCAGTGTTAACGGCTGCTGTTCCGTACAGAAAACGTTTCCAATTTCCTTCGGAGCAACCGTCAGCATAAGGGCCTCCTTCTTGCCAAATTTTCTTTGGTTCCAAAACTTTACTAGCTTCCACAAGCCATCTGGGGTCATCTACTGTCAACCCCTTTTCATTCCTTGCCTGCTTAATTTTTGCTATTCCCTGCTGAGAAGCCTTGAGCTTGGCCACGTTTACACCTGAATTAAGCAATTGTCAAGATCGATTTTAGATCGAAATATGCACGATCGGAAGCCGATCTAGTGAAAGCATGACAAATCAATCATTGTAGAAATGTAGGAAGCGAGGTTGGCCAACTAACTTTTCCTCAATCCAAACTACTACTTGACACAGAAAAAAGATGGCTAATTCCAAAGGATACAAAGTCTCTGAATATCAACCCGTCGCGGTGCAACTTAGTCTTCCTTGGGGCGAGGAAAAAAATTACTATGATTCTCCCCCATCGCGAACTAAGATCCGGAGTCAACGCAGAAGGGAAGTTAAAAAACAAGACTCCCAGAAAGTTGTCATTGTTGTGAACAAAAAGTCTCACTAACCATCGCATCTTGTAGAGACGCGATCGCTCGTGTCTCTACAAATGCAATTTGGGAATTTTCACATAACAATCGGTGCGACAGGTTGAAACCTGTCGCTACACAATTAAAGTCCGCGCAACGCCAGACTTGTGCAATTTAATCCGCGCAGGCGGGTTTTGCCTTTGTAGGGGCGATTTCAATTGCTGCACCTGCGATCGCTGTGGCTTCAATCCTTACTCGCCAATTGCAAAAAGCCCGATCGCCCCTACAATAATCCTTAGTATCAACCAGCAACAATGATTCAAATCCGCCGCCGTCCCCCCAGCACCTCTTCTTAAAAAACTTCCTGCGAGCAATCTGAGCGCTTGTTGATGTCGGGTTTTGTCAACTGGCATTTTAGGCTGACTGCATAGCAGCAGATTCAGCAACATTTCCTTCATCTTTGCCACTCAAACCAGTTCCAAATTCAGTATATTGCCGCACATGAGGATGGCGAAAACCGAGTACAATATCTTCTTTAGGAATACCTGCTGCCAGTAAATCAGTGGCCACTCCTTCTTCGGTATCATCATATTGAATCCAGATTTTATCGCCGATTAAATTGATGTGGATTGGTGTGGCGTGAAGGTATTTGTCCTCATTCCAACCAATATCCAAGACTAAGTAGCTTCCTCGTTCATCATCAAAGAGAATTTGGGAATTATATCCGTCAGGTATGGCAGCGCGGTAGTTGGCGTGTTCTTGCAGTATGGTTTTGATAATTGCTTGGTATCTTAATCGGGTATCCATTGAACTATCGCCTCACTTTTATTATCAAAAACAATCAGTTTTATAATCTGATTTTTCAATAACACTTGTCCTAATTCTATGGTAAATACGCTATTAAAAATTGGTTGAGAAATTGCCAAATAGAGACTTCTATCGAGCCCCATTTCATTAAGCACTTGGCGGTAAAGAACGTACTGTCCCAAAGCCTGCTCCAAATCTTTTACATCCGATCATCCCACAAAACTCTTGACCTCAACAACAATTTTTTGGGTTCCTTTTTCGGCATTAATTAGACGCTCTGCACCCAAGTCGGCAGATAAACGCTTGCGACCAATTTGCAGGGGAAATGGATCGTGAGTAATTATCCAACCATCATTTTGTAAGGCACGCTTAACTGTATCGTGATAAATATCTTTAGCTGGCACGCATTAGCTCTCAGGCTAGGAGGATTTACTGTAACCATTATATAATACGTTGAAACTTGTTACGATCGCCCTTTATCCCCCTATCATGCTTCAAATCCGTCGCCGTCCCCCCAGCACATCCGTCTCCGTCCTCTACCTCAGCTACCAAATCGCCGTACCCGACGCCGAACCCCAGCACATCCTCGAAGAAATCGTCTGGCAAAAAGAAGCTGAAGTCGCCCAAAAACGCGATCGCACCCCGTTAGCCGATCTTCACAAAAAACTCCCCTTTGCACCGCCAACCCGCGACTTTCTTGCCGCCCTCAAAAACGGTAAAACCACACCCGCTATCATCGCCGAAGTTAAAAAAGCTTCCCCCAGCAAAGGCGTAATTCGCGAAGATTTCGACCCAGTGGCGATCGCCCTAGCTTACCAACAAAACGGCGCCAGTTGCATCTCCGTACTCACCGATGAAAAGTTCTTTCAAGGCAGTTTCGACAACCTCGCTAAAATCCGTGCCGCCGTCGATTTACCCTTACTTTGCAAAGAGTTTATTATCTATCCCTACCAAATCTATCTCGCCCGGATTCACGGCGCCGATGCTGTATTGTTAATCGCAGCTATTCTATCTGACAAAGATTTACAATACTTTGTAAAAATTGTCAAGACTTTGGGCATGACAGCTTTAATAGAAGTTCACACTCTCGAAGAACTCGATCGAGTATTAACCCTACAAGGCGTCAACCTAATCGGCATCAACAACCGCAACCTAGCAGACTTTTCCGTCAGCTTAGAAACCACCAGCCAACTATTAGCCGATCGACAAACCGAAATCCAAGCAAAAGGCATCCTCATCGTCAGCGAGTCAGGAATCCACACTCCCGACGACTTAACTCAAGTTGCCAATGCCGGCGCCCAAGCCGTCCTCATCGGCGAATCTCTAGTCAAACAGCCCGATCCAGGCGCTGCTTTAGCCTCGCTTGCCGATCGCCCTCCCAGCCTGTGAAAGGCGAGACCGCTTGACAAACCACCCTTAATTCTGATAAAAAATCATTAAGTAGGTAAATAATGAGAATTTCTAGCCTGCATCGACTCAAGCGCTTGACTGTAAAAAAAAATAGCACTCAAAGCTATATTGCATAGAAATATTTTGCCAGAAAGCAATTAAATCTATTCTGTATGCCTGTCGATCGCAAAATTTAGCGTGTCCAACGCACCCAGCCCCGAAAATTCGCTCGGCAAAGCAGGGGTTGCTGTACGGTTAGAAAACAAATAAAAAATCGGGCATCTAATGTTCACCTGTGATGCCTCATGCAATTGCAATGGGGTGTCGGTTCGCTGAGGTATATTAGCTTTCATGGAGCCAATCCCCCTTCCTTCGTACATTCATTATGAATTGCTACTTCAATTGTTAGAACGCAAAACGATGTTTGCTGTCAGTCCACAATCGCCGCAGCAGCAACAAGTGCACCAACTTATTATTACACTGCGTAAAGCCCTTGCCATTCAAAAGCAATTAGAACAAAGCTGCGAGCGATCGAACTTAGCGGTAGAACACCGCTGGTCTCTAAATGAAATTAACCACAAGGGAGTTAAAAGTTAAAAAAGTTAGAGTAGCGACGTGACGTATCGTATTTGATTTATTCTATATAACTCCCACAGAAAAACTTAGGACAATATCATGGACAACAAATTAATGCTGATGATTCCCGGCCCGACGCCGGTACCTGAAGCGGCCTTGTTAGCGATGGCAAAACACCCGATGGGCCACCGCAGCAAGGAATTTGACGGGATTTTTGCAGAATGTACCGAAAATTTGAAATGGCTGCACCAAACTAAAAGTGACGTGCTGAGTTTAACCGTTTCCGGTACCGGCGCGATGGAAGCTGGGATAATTAATTTCCTGAGTGCGGGCGATCGAGTTTTAGTCGGTACTAACGGCAAATTTGGTGAACGCTGGGCTGAAGTCGCCGAAGCTTACGGTTTAAACGCCGAAATTATTAAAGCCGAGTGGGGCCAACCTTTAGACCCCGAAAACTTCCGCGAAAAACTCGAAGCAGATACAGAGAAGCAAATCAAAGCTGTCATCATCACCCACTCGGAAACCTCTACCGGCGTCCTCAACGACCTCGAAACCATCAACCGCCACGTTAAAGCCCACGGTGAAGCTTTAATTATGGTCGATGCTGTCACTAGCTTAGGCGCTGTCAATATTCCGATGGACGCTTGGGGAATCGATGTCATTGCTTCGGGTTCTCAGAAAGCTTACATGATTCCTCCAGGTTTGGGTTTTGTGGCCGTCAGTCCCAAAGCTTGGGAAGCTTACAAAACTGCGAAACTGCCCCGCTATTATTTGGATTTGGGTAAATACAGCAAAGACGCTGCCAAAAATACCACTCCTTTTACTCCCCCTGTCAATATGTTTTTTGCCCTGCAAGCATCGCTGCAGATGATGAAAACAGAAGGGTTGGAAAATGTTTTCGCGCGACACCAACGCTTAATGACAACTACTCGCGCTGCTGTCAAAGCTTTAGGTTTGCCGTTGTTTGCCGCTGATGAAGCCGCGAGTCCTGCGATTACTTCGGTTATGCCACCAGAATCCGTAGATGCTCAAAAAGTGCGGACTTTGATGCGAAAGAGATTTGACATTGCTCTCGCCGACGGACAAGACCATTTGAAAGGTAAAATCTTCCGAATCGGCCATTTGGGCTTTGTGTCCGATCGCGATATTCTAGCAGCAATTTCCTCTTTAGAAGTGGTGTTGCGAGAATTGGGTCATGAAGGCTACACTCCTGGTGCCGGCGTTGCCGCTGCTGCGAAGCTTTTGGCTGAATCTTAATCCCAGTTATTAAAGGATTTTGGATTTTTGATTCTTTATATCTAAAATCTAAAATCCTTTTAATATGCTTGGGATAACCAATCAAAGATTTTATCCAACTGGTCGAGAGTGACTAAACCGTATTGCCACAGAACCATCGGCAAGGAATTCGGGTCTTTATCAGGCTGCCGCTGTTTGTCACCGCCGACACGTTCGGCGACAGCAATTGACGCGGGAGAAATTGCCAAATCTTCTTGTAAAAATCGAATTAATCGAGTGTATGTAGCGGGTGCCATGTGATTTCACCTGTAAGTATAGGACACCATTTTCTGATGTGAACCTGATGTTTTTGATGAGTAATAAGCCAGTTTTAAATTTGTCTTGTAACCGTCGATAGCTGTTAAAACAGTATTAGCGGTTAAACTGCCAAACAGAATGCTGAGTGCGACTGTAAAGCGAACCTTTCCCAAAAAGTGAAAGGTTTTGCAATTTTGGTGATTTCTGCCCGAGCGACTTGCGATCGCGATCGAACTTAAACTGAATACCTCGGCATCTTTGCAGCGCGAATCAGAATTTATTCTGCTACCTAAAACTACTAAACCAGGTTCAGAGTTTAACTTCATCTGCCGAAATGCAGAATCCGCAAATCTACTTCGGCAAAATTAGTTAGATATTTCGATCAAACCCGAAACTGCTACCAGAAGTTAAGTTTGCCAAGTACCGCCAATTAACTTGGCTCGTAGCATATTACTTTAGATAGGGTTAGTAGATTTAGCTCGATCGTCAGAACTTCCAGAGAATTTCTTTTCGTGTTGCTACACCTTGAGGCTGAGTATCGTCTCTCAGGATTGGTAACGAGTCGCTGACTCGTCTCATACCTGCGACCAACAATCAACAGCTTCCGGAAACAAGCTCAAGTCCCGACTGGCTGAGATCGACATCGTAGCAAATCTTTCGGTGTTTGTACTGAATGTTACATTAATATTTTAACGGATTTTATCAATTTTTGTAAAGTTTATAAATTTTCTCCGGTCTTCCGAAGGCAGGGGGCAGTTCGCCAACCGATTCCGTAACGGATGTAAGGGATGGTAAAAAGAAGGAACAAGGAAACCGGGGGGTTGTTTATTGATGCAGGTTTTCGTTCAAAAACTCTATTTCAACACGATCGCCCACTTTGACACCGAGTTCAGCAGCTCGCCCGCCCCGGAGTTCAATAACTCGATCGACCACAGTATCGGGCCCGTAGGTAGGACAAGGCTCGGCAGTACAAGGAGGTGCAGAAACTTCGATCGCCTCAACCACCCCATCCCGGACAAAAATCATATCCAAAGAAATCTTGCAATTTTTCATCCAAAAATTGACCCGCCGCGCCGCTTTAAACTCAAACAGCATTCCTCTGTCATCCGGCAAAGAAGTTCTGTACATTAAACCCATAGCCTGCTGTTCCACTGTTTTCGCCACTTCGAGTTCGATTGGGCGATCGCCTATCCGAGCTCTAGCAGAAACAGGCAGCACTTGACCCGATGTTGTCGCCGTCGGAGACCGATCCGCCAAAATACCAGTAGCACCAGCATTGGCGACAGGTAAAGTCGGCGAACATCCCAGCAAAAATATACTTACTCCAATACCGAGCAAATTAGTTAAATAACTCATAATGATTTTAGATTTTAGAGTTTTGATTTTAGATTGGTAATTGACAATTGGACATTGGAACTAGCCAACAGTCAACAGTCAACAGTCAACAGTCAACTGACTGCTTCAAGCTTCCCGCATCACATAGCCAACACCGCGCACCGTCTGAATCAAACGCTTTTCGCCCTCATCTTCAATTTTGAGCCGCAGATAGCGGATGTAAACCTCAATCACATTCGACTCGCCCAAAAAGTCGTAACCCCAAACATTTTCGAGAATTTGTTCCCGAGTCAAAACCTCGCGGGGATGTTCCATCAAATACTTTAGCAGCTCAAATTCCTTCATCGTCAGGTCGATCGCCCGTCCATTGCGTAGGGCCCGCCTAGAGGCCAAATCCAAAACTAAATCGCCAAACCTCAATTGTTCGTTGCTGCTGTTATCCGGCTGCAAATACAAGCGCACCAACTGCAAAAACTCCTCAGTGCGGTAAGGTTTGAGAAAATAATCATCCGCGCCAGCTTCCAGACAAGCTACGCGATCGTCAACTGTATCACGACCGACGAGTAGCAGCACCGGCACCCGATTGCCAATACTTCTGAGGTAAGAACACAGTGATAGCCCCGACTCAGCGCCAAGTATCCGGTCAATTACAATCAAAGCAGGCTGCAATTCATGAGCTAAATTTTGGCCGGTGGCGGTGTTAGAAGCTACTACGGGTTCATAGCCGGAGGATTTTAAGTCTAGACTCAAGTGTCCGGCGAGAACTTCGTCTGTTTCAACTAGCAGGACACAGGGATTGCGATCGAGAGTAATTGCTGCCATTGAATTGACCTGTGAAGACCATAACTGTTCTAGCACGTCTTAAGGAAGAGAGGGAGAGGGGGAGAGAGGGAGAGGGGGAAAGTGGGAGAATGGGAGAATTACCAATTACCAATTAAGCTATTTGGCATTTAAATTGAAGCTTGCTCGCGCCGGGCTATCCTGCCCGCCCCACAAGAGTTTAAGTAAAAAGTAGCTTACAAATTAAATGCGCTACAGCTTACCAATTACCAAATTGAATAATTTATGACCATCATCGTATTCGGCAGTATCAACATCGACCTAGCAGCAAAAACTCCCCGGTTGCCACAGCCAGGGGAAACTATCATCGGTAGCAATTTTTTCACAGCCGGCGGCGGCAAAGGAGCAAATCAAGCCGTCGCGGCCGCCCGTCTCGGCACTTCTACCCACATGATCGGTCGCGTCGGCAACGATAAATTTGCTGAAGAATTATTGACCAATTTACAATCTTATGGTGTAAATACAGACAATGTATTAATAGACCAAAACACTCATTCAGGTGTGGCAATTATCGCGGTAGACGAGACAGGTCAAAATAATATTATTGTGATTCCGGGCGCGAATAACAATGTCGGTGAAGCAGATATAGAACGTCTCAAAAAACTGTTAACAGCAGATACATCTTTGCTGTTACAGTTAGAAATTCCCCTGGAAGTTGTCCAAAAAGCTGCGAAAGCTGGTTGTCAAGCGGGGGTGCGAGTTATTCTCGATCCAGCACCGGCTAGGGCGGATTTGCCGATCGAACTTTATCCGCTCATTGACATTATCACGCCGAATGAAGTGGAAGCCAGTCAGTTAGTCGGTTTTCGGGTGAATGACACCGAAACAGCGATTGTAGCTGCCAAACAGTTGCAGGAGCGCGGTGTCAAGAATGTTATTGTCAAATTGGGCGATCGCGGGGCTGTTGCTGTTACTGCGGATGAAACGTTTTTTGTACCGGCTTTTGCTGTGGAGGCGATCGACACTGTGGCTGCGGGCGATGCTTTTAACGGCGGGTTGGCCTCCGCCTTAGATGCCGGTCTGTCCTTGTCAGAGGCGGTGCGGTGGGGCGCAGCAGCGGGCGCTCTGTGCACAACTAAAGTGGGTGCTCAAGGTGCTATGTGCGATCGGGCAACTTTTGATAAATTTTTGCAGAATTTAATTTGAATTTGTCAGGTGCGTATTAGTTGAATTTGTCAGGTGCGGAATGCGCGCCCTACTTTAACTTGTAAAGCGCGCATTAGTTGAATTGGTAATTTGTCAGGTGCGGAAGGCGCACCCTACTTTAACTATTTTTATTTAATCGTCGTCTTTGAATTCTTTGGCTAGGCGATCGAGTCTGTCGTTCGTTTCTTTTGTAAATTTGAGTAACCTAACGCTGACAATATTTAATGTTAATCCGCCAGCGGTGGCAACTGAGCCTTCTGTGACTTTTCCAGAAAACAACAGTACGATGACTAAAATACTGATAAAGGCGTTTACTATTTTTAACCCAATAGTCACGTTAAAACTGAATTTAGCTTGACGCAAACGTTCTTGAATGACATCTCGCTCCATTTCTGGGTAATCATCAGAACGGAATGGTGGGTTGGAATTGGACTTATTAAGAAGCATTTCTATTTTTTAAACTCTACAATGTCTATCTTCCACCTACTGAAACAGCTTTGGGACGATTCTGAAGACGATAGGCAGGAACTTTGTAGATTTTGAGTAATTAACTTTGCCATCTCAGTTCCAGCTAGCTTTTCAGCTTGGGAGGCTGAGATCCGAGCAAACTTGGTTTACTGGCTTAAGTTCATCTAAACTATTACTATCTTCCTTAAGTTCGGGAATATCGTCACCCGAACGTTAAACTTCGCCAATTTATGAATTCACGGAAGCAGCAGCGCGATCGCGGTGTGATACTGACACCCACAGGACAGCAGAAACTTCAGGCTGAGATACATCGGTTAGGTATCACCAGCGAAAGATACGCCGTCCGTAAAATCCATGAAAAAATTCAACTTGAGCTCAACGGCGAAACGTTACATCCTGATACAGTCAGGAAGATAGTGCGGGGTCAGGGAGTCGAAAAAAGCTCTCTTGAACTTGTTTTTAGGGCGCTTGGGCTAAAACTGGAGGAGGGTGACTGTGATTTTGCTCCTAAAAATCAACTGCAAAATGCAGAAGATAGCGAAACTTCCTCGTTTGTAACTGGCACTCCCATCACCCATCCGCACCAGTTTTTCGGGCGACAGAAGGAACTAAAACGCCTATTCGACTTACTGAAACGCCGTCCCCTGCAAAATGCTGCCATTATCGGCAAGAGGCGCAGTGGCAAGACTTCTTTGCTGCATTACTTGAAAAATATTACCACCACCCCAACAGAACAGTTGCGTCCCGGTCAAAAATCTGACTGGTTGCCCTCTCCAGAAAACTATCGTTGGATTTTCGTAGATTTTCAAGATGCGCGACGGCAGAGTCGGGAAGGGCTGCTGCGCTACATTTTAGAATCCCTAAAAATGTCAGTTCCCAGCCCTTGCGACTTAGATAGATTTATGGATGCGGTTAGCAGTAATTTACGTCAGCCTACAGTCATCTTATTAGATGAAATTGGTGTAAGTTTACAGCGCTGTCCCGAATTAGATGATGGGTTTTGGGAGAGTTTGCGCTCTTTGGCAACAAACCAAACCAATGGGAATTTAGGCTTTGTCTTGGCCACTCCAGAATTACCGATCGAATTAGCACGTAGCACCGGACATAGTTCGCCTTTTTTCAATATCTTTGGATATAATACCCGAACTCTCGGAGCTATGACTGAAGCAGAAGCGCGCGAGTTGATAGCCAGTTCGCCCATGCCTTTTCCGGCTGAGGATGTCGAGTGGATTTTGACTCAAAGTAAATGCTGGCCTCTGCTGCTGCAAATCCTTTGTCGAGAACGATTATTGGCGTTGCACAGTTGTGGTATGCTGAGCGCTAACAATCAACGAAAATTCAGCTATGATTTGTCCTGAATGTCAATCTAGTAATCTTAAGAAAAATGGTCATAAAAGAGGTAAACAAAATTATCTTT
>NZ_JAUBRN010000143.1:0-2361 GCF_036701875.1 Microcoleus sp. MON1_C5
GTGCCTATTACTAGCTGAAATATGTTTGTTCCTTGCAGGCGTGCTATCGATAGCATACCACAACTGTGCAATGCCCGGATTTCCGTAAACCAGCTCAGCGCGTATTGATTATAATACCAGTTCCAAGTGCGATTCGTTCAGTCGAAACCGAGAAATCGGGGGATGACTGGCTTCTACAGGGTAATCCATGAGGATTGAGTTCGCACTTTAATCCCTTGTAGATGACAACTTCATAACCTTGCAGGTGAGCGTCAGTATCCTAGAAAACGTCAAGCCCTGCCCCTCAAACGTAGAGGTGAAAGCATATCCCTCACTGTAGCGACTAGCCCTCAATCGGTGAAGCGGGGATAAAAGCGGAAAGAGCCAATAGCCTAATGTGGTATCCCGTGAGCAAGTTCCTACGGATAGCGAAAGCGAAGTCACTGCTTAAATCATCGTTACGGTAAACCAGCGAAATAAGGCTTTATGCGCTGGTAGTCCCAAAAGGGCATTAGTAAAGGGTGGTATGAGAATTTGGATCGGCATACCTACGTTACCCAAAAACTCGGTGAAGAGGTGACATCCTAACGGAACAAAACAATGGTTGTGAGGAACGAAGTAACCCACCTGATTACTCTCGGAGAGGTCGAATACTTCGAGCAGTCAGCTAAGACGAAACATCTGGATTTCCAGGTAACAGGTGGGAAAGATTGAGTCAAAAGCCAACGCCTCACTGTAATGGTGAGGATATGCTAACGGACTTACGGTAATGCGGATGGTATAGCTACAAGTAGCAATGAATATGTTATGAACACGGCAGAAAAACCGATGTATGAATGGAACGATATCAACTGGCGAAAGCTAGAGCGTAACGTTTTTAAATTGCAAAAGCGGATATATCAAGCGTCTAATCGTGGTGATGTCAAGCTAGTACGCAGACTCCAGAAACTGTTGATAAGTTCTTGGGCAGCAAAGGCATTAGCGGTTCGTCGGGTAACTCAGGATAATCAAGGTAAGAAGACGGCAGGCGTGGACGGTGTAAAATCGCTGACCCCAAAGCAACGTCTAGCCTTGATAAACAAAATATCATTGGGTTCTAAGGTTAAACCAACACGCCGGGTTTGGATACCCAAACCAGGGACAGATGAGGAAAGACCTTTAGGTATACCGACAATGGAAGACCGAGCTTTGCAAGCGTTAGTCAAACTGGTGTTAGAACCAGAATGGGAAGCGCGATTTGAACCTAACTCATATGGGTTCCGACCCGGACGCTCATGCCACGATGCGATAGTAGCAATATTCCTGGCAATAAAGCATAAATCTAAATATGTGCTGGATGCCGACATTAGTAAATGCTTCGACCGTATTAACCACGATGCACTTCTCAAAAAATTGAATACTTATCCTACCCTACGGAGACAAATCCGAGCTTGGTTAAAAGCTGGTGTTATGGATGGAAACAAGCTGTTCCCAACAGATGAAGGGACACCACAAGGTGGAGTGATATCACCTCTACTTGCCAATGTTGCCTTACATGGAATTGAGGAATTGATTAGGGGTTTAGCCCCAAAATTCGATATGAAGCGATCTGGCAACACTCAATTAGGTGTAAGAGACAAGCTTAAATCGATTTCATTGATTAGATACGCAGATGATTTTGTAGTCCTTCATGAGGATTTAGAAGTCATAAAGCTGTGTAAATTGGAGATAGAGGAGTGGTTGAGTGGCATTGGGTTAGAATTAAAACCGAGTAAGAGAAGGTTAGCCCACACCCTGAACAAGTTAGATGATGAACAACCCGGATTTAACTTCCTAGGATTCAACGTCAGGCAATTCCCCGTTGGGAAATACAATTCAGGACAAAGAACCAGGGGCGGATTATTAGGTTTTAAGACTATTATCACCCCCAGCAAGGAAAGTCAGAAAAGACACTACAGAAAAGTTGCAGAAGTAATAAACAAATCGCGAGGATTAAACCAAGCGATTTTAATCAAGAAACTCAATCCTATCATAAGGGGTTGGTGTAAATATTTCTCAACCGTCATCAGCCAAAGAGTATTTGATAGGTTGAAGAATCTAGTGTTTTGGAAGCTCACCAAATGGGGTTGCCATCGTCATAGAAATAAAAGTAAAGAGTGGATAAGCCGCAAATACTTTAGAACCGTAGAAGGCAATAACTGGGTGTTCGCAACCAGAGAGGGTAACAATCCTCTAAAGCTCATACAACATAGCTCCACTGAAATAAAGCGCTATGCAAAAGTAAAAGGGATGGCATCACCCTATGACGGGGACTGGATATATAGCTTTTCTCATAAAGATGAGGTACAATAACAGCAGTGAGTAAACCAATTCCAAAGATTTTCTGATGTAACTTCATTAAAT
>NZ_JAUBRN010000063.1:0-34804 GCF_036701875.1 Microcoleus sp. MON1_C5
AGAATCAGTTGGCGTGCCATCACTGATGCCCTCTAAACAGTATCCTTATTCTATGCAACTTCATGTAAAATTGGTATGAGGCGTAGTAGCATGGCAGTGATGACAGCTTCTTTTTCCCCTAATGCTGCTTGATATCTCCACAATCGATTTTCATCAACACCCCTTGCTTTCAAAAGTTCCAAAGTTTGCGCCTCAAACTCAGTCTCACTCATACTGCAAAGGATTTGCAAAACCTGAGAGCGAACTCTCTTACCAACCAGTACCTCATCCCTTACCTCCAACTCAACCAACTTCTCCAAAATCTCCTCAGTTAGACTAGAATCTGCCCCCTTTAAACCTTGAATATTTTCAGCAAGACAACTGCCAGCAAAAAATAAATCGCGGTGCAACCATTCCTCATGCTCGCTATTCGCAGCCAAAATTTCCCGCATCGCTTTCGCCGCTTTCTTCGGTTTTTGTTGAGCAATCAATAACAGCAATACTTCCCGCCAGTGGGGGTCATGCAAATGTTCTCGAATATGCTTGAGAACAATCTCAAAATCATCGTCATCATCTGCCTGATATCCGATTTGCTGAGCGCACAAATATTCTTGAAAAGTCTTGTGCACAAAAGCGTACAAATCTTGTCCTTGTTCGTTGAGCAATCCCGTCCGCTGTTGAATAAAATCAACAAATCGTTTAGCTTCCTCTTTTGCTTGGAAACGTTCAACCTGTTTTTTGGTTTTAATATTGAGAGTTAACTGCTCTAACAAATCATCCTTGAAAATCAGCGTCCCGCCTTCAGGATTATCCGTACTACCCTGAGTGTGAATCCAATAGGCGAGAATTTCCATCAGCCGCCGTAAATCATCTACATCTAAACATTTGAATACTGACTGCTCAGTCAGGTTTTTGTTAGCATCCCAATTCTTTAACAATGTCTCCACAGCTTTTTCATAAAGCTTGTGGCGTGACCTCGGCAGTACCGCTTGATAGCGGTGAATCAAAGCAATGATTGTCAGCAATAGCGGATTTCTCGCCAACAATTTAATGCGGTCATTTTCATCCAGAGCTTTTTTAATGCTATCTTTGCGGTGTTGAGCTTCTGCTGCATCTCGAACGCGGCTGTCGTACCAGCGATTAATAAACTCATCAACCTTAGCATCGTCAAACAGTTGTAACTGATAGTGTTCAAACTCCGAAGTATTAAAAAAATCGCGTTTGTAACCAGCAGGGCGAGAAGTAATAATTGCCAGATTTTGATGATACTGCCCCAAAAAACTCTCAATCTGCAGCACCACCGCATAGCGCTTGGATTCTTCCACAACCTCATCCAATCCATCCAACAAAATCATCGCCCTACCGTCTGCCAGCCAATACTCAAAGAAGCCTTCGGGCAGCGGTTTCACGGACATAGTTTTCTCGGCAAACTGGCGGGCATAGTCGAGGAGATTGATATCTGAAAGCCTAGCAAAATCCCGAATCTTAATCAAAATCGGCAAGCAATCTATTCCAGGATCCCAGCCGAGTTTTTCTGGAGCATTCTGAGTCAACATCACCGCAAAAAAGCTCAGTAAAGTTGTTTTACCAGAACCAGGATCGCCCAGTAACACAAATTTCTTGGATTGATTTTGATTCAATAATTGTGATGCTAAAAACTTTCCCCCTGAGCGAGTTTCTCTCTGCCATACTTGCAGCTTTTTGCCTTCTTCCCATGCTTTGATATCCAATTCAAAATAAATGTTTACCTCTTCCAAGACATCGGGCATCACAAAAATCTGAGCCAACTTTTCCGATTTTTCGATTTCCTGACCTTCGACTGCAATGCCAGCAAACTTAACATCATCAAACCAGTTAGCTAATTGCTTCAAATAGTCGGCTTTGGCAACTTTAAACCTTAAATAACTACTTGTTTTATGGAAATAGGTTTCAGCAAAAACCTCCAACCAATCATGCAGTCTGGCGGGATCGAATCTGCCTTGAATTTTCTTATGTTCTGGGACTGTCGCATTAAAAGCTGCAACTAAAAACTCAACTTGAGGCTTTTCTTGGTCGTTGAAAGGTTTTAGGAGTTCTGGAAGTGCTGCACCCGTCAAGAAACTGTTAAGAAAATCTTCGACTACACCCTGTTCGCAACCAGAGAATAATTTATTTTTATCGGCAGCTTTGATGCCCCAAGTACAAGCTTTTTCAAAATCGCTAGGATTAAATTTTTTAATAGCTTCTTTGAATCCTATTTCTACAAGTTTTGCGCCGAATCCTGGTGCTATTTTTAAGGCGAATGCTCCGATTTCAAATGTCATACTAAATTTAATAAATATTTGTGTTTAATATAGTTTACACTGGTATTATTATCAATTCCAGTGTTATTTAAAATTTTACTGTGTGGTGGGCATCTGAACCCTTTAAGAGAGCCTTCGCTACGCTCAGGATGACAGAATTTCCTGACAGTCTGTAAGTCCTAAATGTTTTTGGTGGAGGAATTTCAGTAACAGGCAAGATGCTTGTTCCACAAGAGATTCAGGTTTTTGGTGGATGAATTTCAGCAACAGGCAAGATGCCTGTTCCACAAGAGATTAATGTTTTTGTGGGGTGGGCATCTTGCCCGCCCCCATCGCCCTTATGGAAAATGCCGTCACATCTCACGCCTGATTAACCCTAGTTTTAAACAGGCCTGGGCACTTCGTAAGTCAAAAAGTCATAGGCCATTTTCGTATTCGGAAAAATAGCCTGCGCTTCCTTGAGCAAATCATCCAGGACGATCGCATTTCCCGGAGCGTAACGCGGGCTAAAATGCGTCATAATTAACTGTTTCGCCCCAGCCGTCAAAGCCACTTGAGCCGCCATTGTCGAAGTTGAATGCAGGCGATCGAAGGCCATTTGAGCATCTTGATGAGCAAATGTAGCTTCATGCACCAACAAATCAGCATCCTTCGCCAATTCCACCGCCCCGTCACAAAAAACCGTGTCCGTACAATACACAAACTTGCGCCCGATTTGATCGGGGCCGCAAAAATCCGTACCTTTAAACTGTCGCCCGTCCTCTAACTTTACCGTCTTTCCTTGTTTTAATTGACCGTAAAGCGGCCCGGAAGGAATACCCACAGCCTTAGCTTTTTCTACATCAAAATGTCCCGGACGGTCTTTCTCAGTTACTCGATAACCAAAAGCAGTAACTCGGTGCTTCAAAGGGCCGCAGCTAACAATATATTCGTCATCTTCATAGATGACTCCCTCGTGAATTTTGTGTACCTTAACCGGGTAAGAAAAATGAGTTTGAGAATAGCGAACGCCAGCTTGCAAATATTCTTCAAGTCCCGGAGGCCCGTAAAGATCGATGCGCTTGACATTCCCCGCCAAACCGCAGCTAGCTAGCAAACCCATTAAGCCGAAAATGTGGTCGCCGTGCAGGTGAGTGATGAAAATGCGGCTCAGTTGGCTGACTTTTAGGTCGCTGCGGAGAAACTGGTGCTGAGTTCCTTCGCCGCAGTCAAACAGCCAGAGTTCCGCTCGCTGGGGCAACCGGAGAGCGATGCTGGAAACGTTGCGCGATCGCGTGGGGACGCCGGAGCTAGTTCCGAGAAATGTAATCTGCAAGAGTCAAATCACCTCAATTAAGTCTTAAAAAATATGTTACATATATCCAGAGTGCGGCAAATCCGACATACAGGAAATAGTCGCAGCCAAGAACCGGGATAAATCGCTGTTCCTGCGAACATCTAGTTGCTAAAATCATTTTCGAGCAGCGCACAGAGTGCCAAACCCAATTCTAACGTTTTCTTTCTTTCGTTCCTCTTCCTTTTTCCCGAACCGCAGCTTCCCCTTAAAACTTGTCAAACTCATACAGCATAAAAGGAAAATTTTCAAATGCAGTCAGGAGTATTTTTTGCTTCCGTTCTTTCGACATTAAAAAAACGCTACTTTTGGATTTCGCTGTTGTTTTGGCTGGTAATGGTAGCCCCAGCCCAGGCCGCGCTGATCTTGCGAGTAGCGGTACAAGACGGGGCAAGTCAGATAAAAGTCGGCAGTTCTACTAAGGCCGCAATCCGCGACGGTAGCGGGCGCAATTTGGGCGAACTGTCGGCAAACAGTTCTCAGTCGGCTCAATTGCGATCGGGAACAGTGGCGATCGGTCGCTGGGCCGCCAACCAAGTTTGGATCGAGCCGACGGGGAACGGTTATGTCTGGATTGGCGATCGTTGGTATCGGGGACGCACGCTTCTAGTTCCCGAAAAAGGAGGCTTGACGGCCGTCAACTACGTCGATATCGAACAATATCTCTACAGCGTTCTCGGCGCCGAGATGAGTGGCAATTGGCCTCAAGAGGCTTTGAAAGCCCAAGCAGTCGCCGCCCGTTCCTACGCAATCCACCAGCGCCTCAAAAGCGAAACCGAGCTTTACGACGTGGACAGCACTCAGTCTTCGCAGGTTTACAAAGGACTGCAAACAGAATCTTCTGGCACTTATTCCGCAGTCGATGCAACGGCTGGTCAAGTTCTGGCCTACAACGGTCAGATAATTTTAGCCGCTTTCCACTCTGCGTCTGGGGGCCATACTGAAAATGTCGAGGATGTTTGGACGGAACCCTTGCCTTACCTGCGTGCTGTTCCTGATTTCGACCAAGGGGCGCCGGTTTACCAATGGAAAGAAAATTTTTCTCGGGCTCAAATCAGCAGTAAGATTTCTGGCGTGGGCAATGTGATCTCGATGAAGCCAGAACGCACTACCGCTCACGGCAGCGTTTTGAGGATGAAAGTAGTTGGAGATGGCGGTTCTAGGGTCATGACTGGCGCAGATTTACGCCGGGTTTTAAATTTGAGGAGTACGCGGTTTACCGTGATTCCTCAGTATGGGGGCGGTGGGAACCCAAGGAACAGCGGCCAAGCTCCTACCGGTTTTCAAGTTGCTGGCAAAGGTTTCGGCCATGCTGTAGGAATGAGTCAGTGGGGTGCCTACAATTTGGCCAGACAGGGATACGGCTACCAGCAGATTTTGTTGCACTATTACCGGGGTACTACTTTGGCTAGAATTGCAGTCCAGTAACTGCTGGGAATGGGCAAGGAAGAAGGAAGAAGGAAAAATAAAAAGGAGGAAAGAATAAGGGAAAAAAAGCTATTTCTGTATCCGTCACTTCCGTGTCCTGAATACAACGAATTAATTGGGAACTTGTACCGCCCTTCGACTACGCTCAGGAAGCGCGTAGTCGAAGACCAAGAACTGCGTAGCCGAAGTATTGGGAATTGGGAATGACTAATGACTGAGGACTAACTACATGACTAACTACATTAAGGATTGCTATGCAAAAGTGGGAGTATTTATTTGTGGATGCGAATATGTATCCTTTTGGAAACAAGCTGATTAGTTTATATGTAAACGGTGAAGAACAGCGAGATTGGAAACAAGGCTCGCTGCATCTATTTGTCAATCATTTGGGGGAGGAGGGATGGGAACTCGTGGCTCTGGATCACGACTCGAAGTATGACCAAAATTGTTTGATTTTTAAACGCCCTAAGGTTATTTAAAAAAAACTCGGACTAGAAAAATTTATGACCTCAATAACGATTGACATTTTCCACAATTCTTAGCAACGAGCTAAAAGCCCGTTCCCCAACAAAGATGTTTTATTGTGGAACACCCATCCTGTCTATTCTTGAAAATGGTGCTAGATTTTAGTTCAACCTAACTTAACAACAAACAAGGGTTTTTTTTCATTAGTATTACGACTTGTCCGAGCTATCGATCCTCCGCTGCCATTCGGCATCTATTTTTGCTGACTGTTCTAGTTCTTGTTGGGTTAATTCCGTTTCTGTTGTATAAGCTAAGTCTTCTCCAGTCAGAAAGTTTTCTGCTGCAAATTCCCGAGCGTAGGTGAGTTTTTTGAGCAAGGTGCTATCAGGTTCGTTTAATAACATTGCTCGCTGCTGACGCTCTTGATTGCGGGCTTCTATCCGGCTATTTTTCCACTGAATCCAGAAGTAGCGAATTAAAGGAATTGCAAGAAATCCGACGCCGTAAATCAGGATCATGGGATAAACAGCGCTGACGAAACCGATAAATCCACCTGCGATCGCATTATTAGTTAATAGATTCCCCAAAACTAACGCACCGACAAGATTGACGGCTCCTAACCCTGCTGCGAGCATGATTTTGCCGGAGCTGGCATTGCTGAAACGCCACAGCATTTCTCGCAAATAAGCTGCTACTGGTTGAGGATTTTTCTGGACGGCTGTGGTTTGCAATTGCGGAAAATGGTAAATTATTTGCCCTTCGGGGCTGACTTCGGGGCGGCCGTCAAAACGGGCTAGAGCCGGTAACATATATTCTTCGTATTCTCGGGCGTATCCCTGTCCGAGATTGTCTAGATATGGGGCAATTTGTTCGGCGACGACGGCGCCTCGGTTGTTGCCAATTGCAGTCGCAATATCGATCCACTTGCGCTCTTCTAGATTGTAATTGGGATTCCCGTCTCCAAATAGAAAGGAGAAAACTGCTTCTAGAAAACTCATCTGGGGTTTTTGGCCAGTTAAGCGCGATCGCTGCTGGTGGTATCGTTGATCGTGGTTCCAGTAAAATATCCCGCTTAAGTCGTTCCAGAAGTAGGGAAAAAACGAAAAGCCGCCGCCGCTGTCGCCCCCGCCGCCACCGTCTCCTCCTCCCCCGTTATTGCTGTCGCTGCTGGAGAGTAAACTGGAGATTAAAATAGTGATAGCAACAAAAATTAAGAGGATGGAAGCTACCAGCACTATGCCGAAAGATATCCGAATTAGATAAAATAAAATGCGCCAGATTTTTTGCCACCATTCCTGCAACTGCAAGCGCAAGAATTTGTTTCGCAAAATATCTCGAAAGTTCTTGGGAAATAGGTAGGCAATGTCGCCGGATTCTGCTACTTGCAGGTTGCCGCCTGCTTCGGAGGCGAGGGTTAACAGTTCTCGCTGGGCAAAATTGATATCTAATCCAGCTTTTGCCGCCACGTCTCCAACCGTAACGCGGTAGCCAAGTTGTTCGACGGCTTGCATAATGGTGGGATTCGGAGCCATAGGTTTCTCTCTGTGAAAATTACCCGGTTATTTTTATTATATATTGCAGGAATTCGAGCTGGTTTTGGCGATCGGGTTTCTGATTTTTTTTGATGCTGCTCTTGACTTTGGGGCAAAATATTGCTAGTGTTTTGCCGAATAACTTTTAAGTATGGGCTGAACTCGGATAGCTTAATAAAACTTTGTGATGGAATTTCTCCTCGGCATTTGCTTTTGCTTGTTTGCTCTGAGGGTTGACGAGGGGGATTATGGCTACAGTTAGTAGGGTGTGCGCGATCGCCCATTGGCGTTAGCGAATCGATCCGAAGGCAAGCCATCTAAGAGGATCGCCCCTGCACCCTACTGCAAAAATTTTCCTTTCTGCACGGGTTTTTGTAAGTTTTGTTTAGAGTGCGAGAGAGAGGTTAAAGAAATCTGGTTTTTTTGCAAGTCTTGCAAGACTTATATAAAATAGATAGAGCTTGCGCGGGTGTTAAACCCAAGGGCGTGTTTTAAGCTTCGCACTTGCGATCGACTAGACTTTTTAGCGCCCTCAACACAACTGCCAACTAAAACAGTGGCGCAATTATTAATAGGAAAACTTTACAGGCTAATTTTTCGGATTAGCCACTAACCAAAGAATCGCATATGCCAAGAACTCAACGCAACGATAACTTTATTGACAAAAGCTTCACGGTGATGGCTGATATCATCCTGAAGATTATGCCGGCGAAAAAGCAGGCGAAGGAAGCTTTTGCTTATTACCGGGATGGTATGTCAGCTCAAGCAGATGGCGAATATGCTGAAGCGCTGGAAAATTATCATGAAGCGCTGAAGCTGGAGGAAGATCCTTACGATCGCAGTTATGTCTTGTACAATATCGCGCTGATCCATACTAGCAACGGCGAACACGATAAAGGTTTGGAATATTACAGCGAAGCCCTGGAGCTCAATCCGAGAATGCCACAAGCGCTGAATAATATTGCTGTGATTTACCACTATCAAGGGGAAAAACAAAAAGAAGCGGGCAATCTTGAAGCTGCGGAAGGGCTATTTGATAAAGCGGCAGATTATTGGAAGGAGGCTATTCGCTTGGCGCCCAACAATTACATTGAGGTGCAAAATTGGCTGAAGACAACAGGTCGATCGCAAATTGATGTGTATTTTTAACCTCAGTTGTTAGCTACAAAAATCCTGATTGGGTAAACAAAAAGTTGTGGGTTTTAAGTGTTGAGTGGTGAATTGAAAACTCTTTCACTTAAAACTTACAGATCACCAGTCAAAACTACTCACTAATTCCCAATTACAGATTTTTATGATTGACAGAGAAGAAGTTCGCAAAGTAGCGAATTTAGCGAGATTGGAATTAACGCCGGAAGAAGAAGAGCAGTTTACTGGTCAACTTAACGGTATTTTGGATTATTTTGAGCAGTTGAGCGAACTGGATACGAGTAAGGTGCAGCCGACAACGCGGGCGATCGATGTTAGTAATGTGATGCGATCGGACGATTTGCAACCTTTTCCTAAGCGAGAAAGTATTTTGGAGGGAGCCCCCGATCGCGATGGGGAGTTTTTTAAAGTGCCTAAGATTATGTAGGGTTCCCGCTAGGCACCTAACTGAGGAACATCCTTTGAGGGGCGGGCTAGCCATGCCTACCCCAAAAGCCGATTAAATTAACTGTGGAACAGGTAATAAGTAAGCCCGGTATAAGCCACCCCACAAGCGGATTAAACTGATAGAAACCCAACACAATATCGCTCATAGCGATGATCTGTAAAGTTCCTTTTTGGGGTGACCAATAGTCATGTACGTATTAATTGGTGGAGCAGGAATGATGGGGCTGGGTTTGGCCCAGCAGTTATTAAAACTCGGTCATACGGTGGCAATCATCGATGCTGACCCGCTTGCTTGTCGCTTTGCTCGTGAAAAAATCGGAGTAATGGCATTTGAAGGCAGTGCGGTGAGTACAACGGTTCTTCTGGAAGCAGGAATTAAACAAGCAAACGCAGTCGTTGCAGCACTCAGGGATGATGCACTGAATTTAGCGCTGATCACCCTATCCAGAAGCTATGGCATTTCCCATATTGTGGTGCGAATGCGCGATCGCGAATTCATGGAAGCCTATCGACTTGCCGGAGCCAGTCACATCATCAGCACGATTGATTTGGCAGTCGCAACAATGGCCAATGCGATTGAATACCCTCAAATCGAATCGATGATGCACTTTGAACAAGGACAAGTCGAGGTGCTAAAGCTGCCCGTTCCAGGCGATTGCAATGTGGCAGGTCGCACCGTTGCTCAAATTGCTCAAGACCCTCGTTTTCCAAAAGGTTCGCTGATTATTGGTTATCAATGCCATGCCTGCGCCAATCTGGAGATTCCCAACGGCAATACTGTTCTAGAAGCAGGTTCTACGATCTTGGTCGTCACCCGTCCAGAGCTAGTTCACCAGATGATTGATTACCTCGGCATTCGCGCTAGTCATCTGCCAACGTTAGAAGTTTCTCATCCAAATCTTTGATGTAAGGCTCAACCAGATCCTCTGGAACAATTCGCTTGCGGAGGGCATCGCTAACTGCTCCTTTTTCTGCTAGGAGCAATCGTTGTCGAATCGTATCTAGCCCGCTGCGATCGCCCTGTACTTGCCCTGCCCGATGTTTATTGTAGAGATCGCGCAGCACTCGCTCAGAGTGTGCTACTCGTGCTTGATATGATGCCCATAACTCCTCGTAAACTGCCTTCGGCAACACGCCAGATTTCAGCAAACTATCTAGCTCATCTTGAGCCGCTTTGGAAGCGATCAACTGAATCTGTAACTGCCCAGCTTCCTGCATGACATCAGAAACACGGCTAATTTTTAGTCGTTTTACCAGCCAGGGTAAACTTAATCCCTGTCCGACTAAGGAGAATAAAACTGCACCGAAAACCAGGGCAATGATGTTATAGCAACCGCCAAGGCGGTTAGGACGCAAGACGTAAGATAGCTTCGATCGCATCTCGTAAAGAATCACACTGATTCTTGAGTTTACAAATTCGACTCTTTAGCCCAGACCAGCATTGTTCTATTTTGTTAAAATCTGGGGAGTATGGTGGTAAATATAACAGTCTACACCCGGCATTTTGAATCAATTCCTGAATCCGACCACCTTTATGGAACGTGGCATTGTCCATCACCACCACTTGTCCTCTAACCAGTGTTGGAACTAAACTTGTTTAAGGCCACATTTCAAAAACTGTTCGATTACACGCTCCCTCAATGGTAAAAGGAGCGCTCAATTTTTGGTTGCACAGAGCAGCAATCATATTCACCCGACCTTTGGGTCGCCCAGATTTCAAGGCATGGAACCGTTGACCACAGCGAGTTCCCAGCATAATCATACTGGTCTGGGTCGTCCATTCCTGATTCATCAACATAAACAATTTTGTCCGGGAGTAAGGTGGACAACTCGGCTATGAAAGCCTGCCGCTTGACTTCATCCCGTTCTTGGAATGCCATAAGTCTTTTTTTTCGAGTAAAACCTATTTTCTTCAAGGCTCGTGAGATTGTGCGAGCGCTAATTTCTCCATCCCAAAGTGAAGCCATCTCAACTTGAGTTTTATCCCCATTAGCCTTGGCGAAATCACGGAATTTCTGCCAATCGGTAATTTTATGACCATTACCCGGAGGCCCGCCCACGCAAGGCCACAAAGTCCCCTGTTTGGGCTTGTCGCTTCAGCCATAGCCCGATCGTGTTGCGACTGATGTTAAACAAGATACTCGCAAAGCGTAATCTTTAAGCCATCTAGTTGGATAGCTTGAATGACTTTCTGACGTAGGTCGTAGCTATATGGTTGGGGCATAAGTCGTGCGAGCGCTCCGCAACAAAGAAGACTACTCCCAGTTTACGACATAACTGCCTTGGCGGTTGCTATAATTGCGCTCAAATCCCTCCAGTTGGGTTTCGTTTCTCAACACAACCTATTTTAGTAACGCATCCGCAAAAAAGGTGATTTATACTGGGAAATTAGCCATAGCATATTCCATTGCTGCTTGTAATTTTGGTAGGGAACGAGCGAGCATATCATTGTTGGCAGTTAGTGACATTCTGAAATAGCCGGGGATTTCCTGGGGCGTTCCAGGGAGAACAAAAATATCGTGGCTGGCTAGCAATTCAGCAAAGGCACAATCGTCTTGCCAGGGAGACTGTACCAAGAGGAAAAAAGTTGCTTCAGGAGGTTCCACTTTGTACCCGATTTCTCGTAAGGCTTTTACCATTGAATCTCGCTTTTGTTGTAAGTAGTCTAAATCGAGTTCAACCTGCTCCAGATCGCCGAGAGCATATTGCATGAGTGCGCTTGGAAACGACCAACCAAAAATGACGCTTTGAGCTACATAAATAGCATTCCGAATTGGTTCGCGATTGGGCATCGTCGGCGACAAAGCAATATAACCGAGGCGCTGACCTGGGGCGATCAATATCTTGCTATAGCTGTAAACCAGAAAAGAAAAGGGATAGAATTGGACGAGACTCGGGCAACTGCGGTTATCGAAAACAATGCGGCTGAATACTTCATCAGATATCAGGTAAATAGGTTGACTGTAGTGTTCAGACGCAGTGGTGAGCAGGCTGGCTAATTGCTCAATTATGGGAACTGAATAAATCTTGCCAGTGGGATTGTGGGGTGAATTGATCACAATCGCCCGGGTGCGTTCGGTGATGGCAGAGGCGATCGCCTCCAAATCCAAATCGAAAGTAATCGGATGGACAGGGACACCAACCGGAACCGCACCCGTATCAAGAATCATGCGACGATAACCTAGCCAAGGTGGGGTAATAATGATCACCTCATCCCCTTCTCCAGCTAGCAGTTGCAGGCAAATCGAGAGTCCTGCCATCCCGCCATTAGTCATAAAAATATCTTCAGGCTCAATAGAAAGCCCGCGCTTTGCTTTGAGAGTCTCTGACACGATTGCGCGCGACTCAGGCAGGTTCTCCGAGTAGGTGTACCAGGACTCGTGTCTCGGTACTGCCGCTTTCTGTAGGGCTTCTACAAAGCCAGACGGTGGCATCTCGTAAGAGTCACCCCTGATAAAATCAAGACTCCCAGGCTCTTGGCGACGCTTTATATAGTGCGCCTTCGCAAAAAATTGAGTGATCGGATCTTGGGAATTAATTGCCCTGAGCAATCGTGGCGAAACAACATGGGGAATCATAAGCCATTTATTCTAACTATCTTGTTCTGTAAGGTGGATTGGGCGAATTGTGTTTTTTGCATTCCCTGACTAAAAGATTAATTCATTTGTGTATTCCTGTATTTTTTTTAGTCCAAAAATCATGTTTTTGCTCTACCAATATTTACGCTACCACTGTGGGAGGTGACGCTAAGAATCTTACCCACCTTACAAATAGCGTCTATGTGTAAGAGCGCATTTCTAAATAAAAAATTAAGCGAACGGAAATGGTACATAAGTTACAGCAAAATTGGAAAGTAGTGTGTCTAGCTGTTGGAGGAATCATGGTAAAAACTTTTCAGGCTCGTCGCTTTCGCCGTGCTAGTGACTGTGCTGCCAAACGCTATAGTAGCGATTTAAGCGAGTGAGAGTTGAAAATGCGTTCTCAAATCCCTGCAGGTAGCTTTCGGTCTTCAACGCTTTTAAACCATAATATTTTCCCCAAGGGTGGACATGGTAATTCCTGTCTTGACGTAAAAAGCGTCTCCCCAAGATGGGTGATAGGGGGTGGTTATTGCTACCCGTTCAAAACCATATAACCTTAAAAATTCATCAACTTGAGCGATTAATCCGCCTCCTTCATAAAGTTCTTGATAATTTACTTCCGCATTAATTGCATCAATATATTTCAGCGTATTTGTCGCGCCTTGAAAAGCCAAAAGCTCTGCACCTTGAATATCTATGCTAAGGATATTAAATTCTGAAGGGTCTAGCTGTAGTTCTTCCAAGAGCGTATCCAGCGTTTTCGCTTGTACATTTATTTGACCAATCTCTTTAATCTCTGGATAAATTTTTAGAGTATCTTTAAGTGGTAAAATAGAACTGCTATGATCTAGTAAAGTCAAGTGTAATGTTACCGTACCATTTTCATTACTAATCGCACAATTAACCGCCTGCACGTTTGGAAATCCATCTATCTTTTTTTGCAAGGTTTTAAATACACTTGGATTGGCCTCGATGAGTAATATCTTTTGGAAGCCCATTGATTGATACAATTCGATTTCTTGTCCTTCATGCGCCCCAACGTGAATAACTCCACGCGGAATAATAGAATGTTGCACACAAAGAGCTTGTAAATCGAGCATCTCCTTTGTTTCGCCCAGAACCCTCGCTATCAAATGCTCGCGCTGGCTTACTGTTAAAAAAATGCTTGTCTCTTCTTTCTTCTGTGCCATTGTATTGACAGGTAAATATTTTTTAGCAATTTCCATAACTTGCTCCGAACAAGTTTGAAAACAAATTATGTTGCCATAAATTGCCCCATCGTCTAATATATGTTCAAGATTTATATCTTCTAACTCCTGTAAATAGAAAATAGATTTTGAGATTCCTTGCATTTCATCTATTGCTAGACTGAAATTGTAGCCACACTTTTTTAATACATTCAGGCAGTCTAAGGTAGCTTTAATAAACTTATCCGACCAGCCTTTGTTTCCACTTTTTTGGGTATCTCCACCGCCGTATTTAAACATAACAACACTTGGCATTAGCGCCAGTGGTAATTGAGCAAATTGTCGAATAATATTGCTTTCAGAACCTTCAACATCAAGTTTCAAACAAGTAATCTTTTTAGCATTAATCCTGTCCAGGAGTTTTGCCAATGTCATAGATTCTACTTGGATAGTTTTGGCAGAAGATCCCCCCCCATCTTGTACTAAGGAAGAAAAATTGAGGTTATCTTGACCTTCGTAAGTAGCTATATACAAATTCTGGATTCCGTTGACATCAGAAATACAAGTTTCCACCAATGTTATGTGGTCGCGATCGCACGTCTCCCGCAGATTATTCACTGGCCTGGGTTCTACAGCGATTGAGTTAAATCTTAACCGAGCAAATATCTCGCAATAAAAGGCAAATGTACCCACTCCTACATCAATACAAATTCCTTCTCTGTTTGGATCTATCACAGGTAGGACATTCACTAATACAGATTGACAAAATTCTTCCACTGGCATTGCTTTTTCTTCTACTGACATTGCTGATTTTCCTTGAAAATGAATCTGGTATATTCCTTAGGATTTTACTTTATTAGTTTCTCGGTCTATTATCCTTTATAAACTACCATTTAAATTACTTAACAGCCTGAATATTAAGGCTGACAGGATAGGATTTTCCCTTAATTAAAAGTTTGCGATTAGACCAGTCGTCAAATGTACTCAATTCACCCGATCTAGGCTGCCATTTTTGAATTTGCCTAAATCCAGTATTTTTTAGCAGTAACTCTAGACTTGAAAGATTGAATACGGTCCGATGGAAATTAAAATTGTAGTCCTGTTCTCCCATTAGTGCTAGAAGGATAGTATTAATATCATTCCCGTTTTCTGTATAAATGTCTAGCAACAAATCCAAATCAGGGACAGAAAGACGTAAAGTACCATCTTTCTTCAATACTCGGAACCACTCAGCCAAAACAGTAGGAATTTTGAGATGGGAAAAATGCTCTAAACAATGAGAGGCATAGACCAAATTTACGCTGTTGTCTTGAAAAGGAGCAAGATTATCAATTGCACGTATATAGTGGATATGTGGTGCAGGACGCGCATCAATATTAATGAATTTTGGATGATTGACCAAACCACAACCTAAATGTAAATTGACTTCTTCATTTTCGGACGTTGGAAATGGAGGGCGACGAATCTGTCTGAGCAGCTTACTGTAAATAGTTGTTAATCCCAGAGCATATATAGACCATTGAGAGTCATGGTGATTAGA
Source organism: Microcoleus sp. MON1_C5 (assembly GCF_036701875.1). Classification (NCBI taxonomy): domain Bacteria; kingdom Bacillati; phylum Cyanobacteriota; class Cyanophyceae; order Oscillatoriales; family Microcoleaceae; genus Microcoleus; species Microcoleus sp. MON1_C5. The sequence goes on from NZ_JAUBRN010000063.1 coordinate 14,924, forward strand.
AAAGAATTGGGTAAATAATTTATTCATTGATTGTTTGTTTTTGACGTGAAAACTCTACCTAGATTTAGGCTGGAATAATACTCAGAATCAAAAGATTCAGTTCTTTAACTAAAAACTCCTTTACCACTGAGAACACACTTTATAATAAAGTAACAACCTTGCAGTATTCCCTTAACGCCTATATGACGGATAAAACGCCAACTGTAGAAGTATTCACGTTGATAGACTGGAGCATTCCAAGGATCAAATACAAAGAAATCCTTGAGTGCAATACTAGGTCGATAAAAAATGGCATTAGGGTTTCGATTGAGCATAGCTGCTGTAAATGAAAATGTACTATTTGGAATCACTAAGAAATCTGAAATTTGCATAATATGGTGTTCGATAATCATTTCTTGATCGGCAAGACTTATGTAAGGCAGCAGTTCGGGTTGTATCAATTGTTTTTCGGCTTTCAGGACATTTAAATCAATATAGTTAAATTGTCCAAACAATTTAGATAAATCAGAAGATGACCTTCCAGAAATATAAAGAATGGGGTCTTCCCATTTATTCCAGTTTGCTTTAAGAAATTTGACATACCAAACCAACGGAACCACAAAAAATAGTTCGCCTAATATAAGTTGCGCTCCCACAGCATCTCCTTCACGAATGTGAATTGTTACAATAGTTTTACCCTGTTGCTTTAAGTAAGCTTCAATTGGTTCGAGGAAGTTCAAAATTGATTTTTGATAGCGAAATTCATTGATAATTTTGGCTTTAGTTTGGCTAAAGATTGAGGTATTTCGAGTAAAATAGCCCGTAATTTCAATTGTATTAAATGCCGTCTCTGAGTTGAATATAAACTCATCCATAGGTAATATTTTTTTATCAAAGTATCGAGCCTGCTTCATAATTTTTTCGCAAGGAGTATTTCGATAGCGAAATTGATATAAAAGAGAAGATTGTAGTCGGATAAGTTCATCTATTTCACAATTTAAAGCATAAGCTTTTTCTTCAGGTTCTATTTTGGCATTTCCTGCCTGAATGGTATAAAACTTTTCTCCTATCCAAGAATTATATTCAATATCAGCTTCATGGATAAACTTAAGATGTAATAAGAAAAAATAACGGATCAGTTGATTACCGTATCGTCCAAAGCCTCCTATAGTCGTCAACTTAATTTTTTTTCTACTTTTTAGATTTCGGGAAAGACGAAAATTAGACTGTAAAATTTTCTCAGTACCCTGAACTTTCATGATTAATTACTCATCTAAAGAAATTACCCAGACACACTATGGCGTACCCGTCATTGCCAAGGGAGCCAAGCAATCTAAAAACCTTGCAATACCATGAAGTATGCGTAAATCCTTAGATATTAACGCTATATAAAACCCATTTGAGATATTTTTGGGGAGCGAGTAAAATTGACAAAAACAGGTAAATTTAATCAGATTGGGGTTTAAAATCGTGCGCCAACCACCTTTCCTTGACCTGAAAAGTCTTAGTTTGACACAAAAATAAACTCTAATTTGAGTATATTGGCTGATTGACAAATGCTTTTCCACCTTAACCTGTCACGAATGTATATATAGCGCTACGTGCTGGCGTACTTACAAATGCTGGATTGAACCTCTGTATAGCTCAGCTTAATCTATTTAATCTGTAATGATACCAGCGCGTAGTGCTATAGGATACAATCTATCGCGAAATTTTTCCCCCTGCGGTGATTTTATGACCATTACCGGGAGGCCCGCCCAAGTAAGGCTTGAAAGTCCCCTGTTTCGGCTTGCCGCTTCAACCATAAGCGCGGGGTGTTGCGACTAATACTGAATAGAACACAAGATCCACTAATCTTCAAGCCATCAAGCTTGATAGCTTGGATTACCTTCTGACGAAGGTCATAGCTGTAGGGTTTGGACATGGGTTTTGCGATCGCACGGCAATTCGGACTACTTACAGTTTATGCCATAACCGCCTTGGCGGTTGCTATATCTCGTCCTGTCAATGCCAGAGGAATACTCAGCGCCAGTGCCATCGAGAGTGAGCCTTTGATGTTTCCCAGAAACAGAACGTGCTGCCAGCGCAGGGGAATCGGACGATCGAACCACCGCAGCCCCGCTAACAACAGATAGACCGAGAGAATCCGTCCCAGTTGATACGCCAAAATGACGAACAGGATGGATGGCAAAATTCTCCACAGCGTGAGCGGGTTAATCTCAATGCCGATCAGCAGAAAAATAAATGTATTGACCCCAAAACCAGCGTACTCCCAGAAGCTGAGTAGCGTAATTCGATCCGAGGCTGACGTACTGCGAGAAAGCCCCAGATTGCCAAAAATGAGTCCGGCGATAACCACAGCCACCGCACCGGATACTCCCAAAAATTGCCCGATTTGGAATGTTCCTAACGCCAGCGCAACGGTCAGCAAGAGACTACTCAACGGGTCATTTAATCGAACAAATATCGGCAGACTCAAGTAACCTAAGATGACACCCACGAGTCCCCCACCCAAGGCAACCACGAGCAGTTCCTTAAGTCCTCCCACGACGGTAAAAGAGCCTGTAGCATAAACGACTAGAATCAAATTGAATGAAACCAGGGCAGCCGCATCATTGAACAAAGTTTCTCCTTCCACGATGGTGGATAGCCGGGAAGGTACACGGATCTCCTTAAAGACCGCGATCATTGAGACAGTATCCGTATTTGCCAGAATGACTCCGATCAGAAACGCCGGAATCCAGTCTAGCCCTAGCCCAAATTTAACCAGAACAGCGATAATTGCTGAGGAAAAGATAGAGCCTGGACCCGCCAGCAGGGCGATCGGCTTAAAGGTGCTGCGGAGACGGCTGATATCGGTATTGATAGCTGCTTCAAAAATCAGAATTGGTAGGAAAAGATTTAATACTAAAGAGGGGTCTAAACCAATTCGACGCGACAAGAGCTCCGTAATGGGCAAGCCTGCTAACACTAAGCCCGTCACATAGGGAATTCGCAACCGTTGGGTTACGAGTGCAACAACAGTTGCAATCAGTAGCAGAATTATCAAGATAATGACCAATTCAGGAATGACTCCTGCGGTTTGGCTATTTGTAGCAGGATTGCTGCCCAAGGGAGGTGGTTGCGCTACAATCGACTCGATCACCGATACTCCTCTCATAAACTCGTTTTCCTCAAAGAAAAAGCATTGCCGACCCAATCGCGGTTGCCACTAAGGCGGGTAATGGAAGTTCTCGCTCCATATCTCATACCTAAGGAGTAGGAGAGCGATCGCCCAAAGCCATCGACAGTCAAAATTTTGAGTGGTTTTGGACGTTCTGATTTGCGCGAATAAATTCCTCAAAGGTAATCGTCTTTTCTTACCTTGAATTTAGGTAGCATCATAGACACGCCACATCCGAATATCCCAACGTTTAAAAACAGGTTCAGCAATTACGATCTCATTTTCTCTTGCCTCCATGACGATCAAATAATCTCCCTGGTTAAATCTGTCATTGTAAATTCTTGCTTGTTCTTCTGGCGCCAACCATCCTTGAAGTGCGCCATATAGGCCGCCCGCAGTTGCAGCAATCCCACTTCCAAAGAAAGTTGCTAAAATGCTTTCCACCGCTAATGGCGGACCAATACCGGGAATTAGCAGGCTGCTGAGTCCAACAATTAAGGCTAGTGCACCTAGTCGTATGCTGCCTAAGATCGCGCCTACTTGTGCGGCTGCTGCTCTTGTGATTAAAATTTGCTGCACTCCCAGAGAGTCCAAATCATCATTGTCAGAAGGTTTAGCAATCACTGAAATCTTTTGCATGGGGAAGCCCCTGCTTTTTAGCTCAACTAGCGCCTGCTTTACGTTTCGATGATTAGTAAATAGGCCGCTAGCACGTTTGAGATTTTGGTAATTCATGAGAAATCTTCAATATTTAACGCTACAAAATTGGTAAATAGTGTGTAAAGCCGCTGTGAATAGCCGCATCACAAAAACCACTTAGTTCAGAGGTGCAAAACGCTTTAGTAAAGCTGACAAAGCAATCATGGGCAGTCCGAATCCGATACAAATTAAGCCTTGGATTAGGTTCAAAGCTTCTGTGTCGAATAACTGATTCATAATGCCCAATTGGCTAAACAGGAATTGGAGAATGAAAATAGCCGCAATGCCGATCGCCACAGCATAGCCAACTGATTCATCTTTACCGCGTAGTTTGGCGACGATCGCCGGAACGAAGCGACTGATACTTAACAGGTAAAAAGCTTCGGCAGCCACCAATGCTTGAATTGCCATCGTCCGGGCTAGAGCTTCATTGCCTGTGGTTTGGACGATCCATTCAAACATCCCAAAGATCGCAATCCAGTTAAATACCGAAACTGTCAGAATCCGAGCCGTCAGCCTGCGAGACAGCAGCGGTTCATTGGCCGGTCGAGGTGGATGTTGCATGACATCGGGAGAGGGCGGCTCAAATGCCAACGGTAAGCTCAACGCAACTGAACTGACCATATTCAGCCAGAGAATTTGTACTGGCAAAATGGGTAGTGGGGTTGCCAAAAGTACGGCAATCAAGATGGTCATGGACTCTCCACCATTCACGGGCAGGATGAAGGCGATCGCCCGCAGCAGATTCTTATAAACCGTGCGCCCTTCCTTAACTGCTTTCTCGATCGAAGCAAAGTTGTCATCCGTCAGAATCATATCTGCGGCTTCTTTTGTGACTTCAGTGCCCGTGATGCCCATCGCTACCCCAATGTCAGCTTGCTTCAAGGCGGGAGCATCGTTAACTCCATCTCCAGTCATCGCCACAATCTCGCCCTTAGACTGAAGTGCTTCGACAATGCGGAGCTTTTGTTCTGGCGCTACACGAGCAAACACGCAGCTTTGTTCAACAGCATTGGCTAATTGCTGCTGATTCATTTGAGCGAGTTCTTGACCGGTAAAAACAGGAGCCTCTTGGGTTTGATTTAGTCCCATTTGGTGCGCGATCGCTGCTGCTGTTTTGGCATGGTCGCCCGTAATCATCTTGACCTGAATTCCCGCAGACCGACAGGCTTGAATCGCTTGAATTGCTTCGGGGCGAGGCGGGTCGATCATGCCTTGCAGACCCAGAAAAGTTAACCCTTGCTCAATATCAGAATGCTCAATTGAAGATTGAGAAGCGGGTACAACTTTCTTGGCAAGTGCCAGAACTCGCAACCCTTTTTTCGCCATTCTCTCCACGGTTTGCTCGATCGGCGCGGGGTTGAGGGCGATCGGCTGTCCCTCTTCGTCAAGCATCTGGTGACACCGCTTGAGAATTGCCTCAATTGAACCCTTGACATAAATCAACCGTTCTGGACGATCGTCATGTAAAGTTGCCATGTATTGAAACTGAGATTCAAACGGCAGTGTATCGAGCCGGGAAAGCGCTTCCTCGAGTTTCTCAGTAATTAACCCGGCTTTTTGGGCTACCGCAACCAGCGCCCCTTCCGTTGGACTACCGATCGCAGTCCAGTTCCCGTCTTGCAGGTCTAGATAAGAATCGTTGCACAACAATCCTGCTTGCAGGCATTCATACAAAGCAGGTGCGTTCGCCAGGTCAACCGAGTGTCCATTTACAGAAATTTTCCCCTCTGGTGCATATCCTCCACCGCTAACCCGATAACGCTTTCCTCCTGCATCTATCTCTTGAACCGTCATTTGATTCTGTGTCAAGGTTCCGGTTTTGTCGGAACAAATCACGGTGGTGCTACCCAGCGTCTCAATTGCCGGAAGTTTGCGAATAATGGCGTGCTGCTTTGCCATCTGGGAAACCCCGATCGCCAGTGTCACCGTTAAAATCGCGGGTAAGCCTTCAGGAATTGCGCTGACCGCAAGCGCCACAGATGCCTTGAACACCTCAACCCAAGAAAATCTCTGGGCAATGCCTGCAGCAAAAGTGAAGGCAGCCAAACCTAAAATGACATAGAGCAAAGTGGTGCTAAATTTGTCAATTTTGCGACTCAGTGGGGTTTCCAGTGTGGTACTTTGCTGCATGAGTTGGGAGATGTGTCCGGTCTCGGTCATGTCACCAATGCTGACGACGAGTCCGCGTCCCTGTCCAAACGTTACCAGGCTTCCGGTATACGCCATGTTCGTGCGCTCGGCCAGTGCAGCGTCTGCCTCTAGCGCCTGGGATTGCTTCTGGACCGGGACAGATTCTCCCGTTAACGCTGACTCATCGACGAGTAAGTCACGGACTTCGATCAGCCGCAGATCCGCAGACACTTTATCCCCAGAAGACAGCAAGACGAGATCGCCAGGAACCAGTTCGCTGGATGAAACCACTTGCTTTTGACCGTGGCGGAGAACGGTTGCCTCAGTTGCAACAGATTTTGCTAAAGCGGCGATCGCATTCTCTGCCTTTGACTCTTGAACGAAACCAATGGTGGCATTCGTCAGAGCAACCCCAAAAATTACCGCTGAATCAATCCACTCTTTCAGAAATGCTGTCACTATGCCAGAGGCTAATAAAATGTAGATTAGCGGCTGATTCAGTTGCTGAAAAAATCGCAACCAGGCACTTTGCTGCTTCTGAGGCGTTAGTTGATTGGGACCGAGGATCTCGCGCCGTTGGGCTGACACGTGGGAAGATAGACCTGTTTCAAGGTCAGTCTCTAAAAGCCGAGCCACTTTCTCCACGGAGAGGTGATGCCAAGAGTGTTCTACTAATTTTTCTACATTTGTTGCAGTCATAACGTTTCTTGTCAAGCCAAGTGCTTCTCTGTTGTTTTGTGTTGTTTCTAGCGTCATTGATGAATGTGAGGGAAAAGTGAGCGACTGATTTCTGTTACTCACATTTGGATCACATTTGCTTCCTATACTTAGGCAGAGAAGGGATTGAGATAGCTTATGGACTTGCAAACCTTAGTTGACTGGATTTGATTTAATGTGGCCTTTTAAGGTTGTAAAAAGCATTCCTTTTGATGGATGAACTATCGTACATTCACTTGTTAACTTGAAAGGCTCAAAGACTTCATGCTGAGGTTTATAGGCAAAATTGCGTTTCCAAACCAACAAAACAAACAAAAAATATGCAATTATTAAAGCTATTGGTGCAAGGAATCAGCGTCAGCACAGTTGCAATTTTGGGTTTAGGTGCTTGCACCCCCCCCAATACTTCACAGACAACTGTTCCATCTACTTCTGCTCCCACAACTGCCACTGAAAATACGACTGCTCCAACCGCTTCTTCGCCTGCAACCACGACCGCACAGACGCCTCAGAATCATGACATTGACGATATTGCCGATCGCGTAGAAGAGGCCTTGGACTCCGATGGCACCCTCAAGCCATTCGATTTGGACGCAGACGATCGGGATAATTCGCTTGTGTTAACAGGGCGCGTTCAAACGGCAGAACAAAAAGCATTGGCCGAACAAATTGCTCGGCAAACTGCACCGAATATTTCCATCTATAACGAAATCGTCACTCAGTAGTTCTTAATCCTCAAGAGGCAAGAGTATTTGGCGTTTTTTGCCGCTTGAGGAATTGCTCGATCGCAGCCAGGAAACCTATGGATTTGCCAACCTTATTTGACTGGATGCGATCGCAATATTGAAACAATAAAGTTATTCAACGATTTCGTAACGGACTAACTGGCGAACATTTTGACGTGATAATTGGAGTTCTTTCGCGATCGTTGCCTCTATCTGGGTTGCGTCAGTCATTGGCAATTCTAATTCCAATCGCTTCAAAATGGGTTCTGCTGTTTCTACCGCAACCTGGGTTGTTCCTTGTTTTCGGTTAATCACCGCGTTGATCAGCAATATATTGACAGACACCGTTGCTTTAAGCTGGGTATCTGCCTGAAGTTTATTCTCTGTGATCTGGGGTTGTTGTAATTCTTGAGCCATTAGGAAACTCGAACCAACCCAAAACGCGATCGCCACAAACGGCAATGGCAACCAAAACTCTGCGCCTGATGCTTTTAGCCAACTTTTAGTAACCTGCCACATAAATTTTTTCCCCCACCCCAACCCTCCCCTTACCAAGGGGAGGAAGTAAGAAATTCACAAATGATTTAGGATTGCTATATTTGGACTTTAGTGGAATTACCGCTCTGCTGAAATCATACCCAAAGGAGATGCGTAAACTGTTTGAGTTCGATAATAACACCGCTCAGCGATGTGGGCTGAACAAAATTACAGCGGTTCCAATCAGGGAAATTGTAACACCAAGCAAGTCCCACTTATCTGGCTTAACTCCTTCAATCAGCCATAACCAAACCAGAGAAGCAAGAATGTAAATACCTCCATAGGCAGCATATACTCTTCCAGCGTTTGAGGCATTAACTTGAGTTAGAGAAAGCGCAAAACTGATTAAAGCTAAAATGCCTGGAACAAGCCACAAAATGCTCTTTTCAAGTCTCACCCAGGCCCAGAAAGCGTAACACCCAGAGATTTCTCCTAGAGCCGCAAATAGAAAAAAAGCAAGTGTTGGCATTTTTAGATTCATGCTTAAAATAGATAAATTTTATCAGCCGATCGATGTTTATCAGCCCAATTAAATAAAAATATGAGAATCTTACTTGTGGAGGACGACCCAAAGCAACTGATGCCGCTTCAAACAGTGCTGTCTCAAGCAGGACATAGCGTGGATGGGGTAAAAGATGGAGAGACGGCACAGTGGCTGTTATCAGAAAAAGAATATGATTTGTTGATTTTGGACTGGATGTTGCCACATATCAGTGGGGTAAATCTCTGTCGTCAATATCGAGCAGCAGGGAAAACAGCGCCGATTTTGATGATCACCGCAAGAGATACCACGCCTGAAAAAGTGACCGGGTTAGACGCAGGTGCAGATGATTACCTGGTGAAACCGATCGATTTGGTGGAATTCATGGCACGAGTGCGGGCATTAAGACGGCGATCGCCCCTTTGGCAAGGAGATACGCTCAGCCTTGAGGATCTACACCTCCACCTCGATACTCTTACTGTTGAGCGACAAGGTGCAACCGTTTCCCTCTCCAGTCGAGAGTTTCAGTTGTTGGAGTATTTTATGCGTCATCCTCGACAGGTTTTGACTCGGAATCAGATTGAACAAGCGGTGTGGGAATGGGGGACTGAACCAGAGAGCAATGCGATCACTGTTCTAATTCGCAAACTCCGCCAACGCTTGCAGGCTGTAGGAGCAGCAGACTGGATTGAGAGCATTTACGGTATGGGTTATCGCCTCACTTCCCCTCTCAAGTGATGATTGTGAAGCCAAGTCATGTTTAATCAAAGTCGTCGGAATCTGGCTCGTTGGTTCACCCTCTCAATGGGAAGCATTCTCGTGCTGTTTGCGGGGGTGATTTACCAGATTGAGGTAAAAGATAAACTAGAAGCCCTTGACCGACTGCTCTATGACAAAACTAGAGTCATGGCTGCCAGCGTACATTATGAAGTTCGCAACAACGAGAGCCAGGTCGATCTGAGTCATGTCCCCTTGTTAGGCAGTGGGTCTCATCCCCTTGCAGAAGATCTGATTTATGTACGCTGGTATAATGCGCCAGGCCGGTTAGTTCGTTTTTTTGGGACTCCTTCATCAGAGCAGTTAAATACGCCCTTTGGTTATCTCACAGTTCGATCGACCGATCCACTTTTGGGAAAAGGAATCTGGCTGCGTCAGGTGACATTACCCGTTGAAGGTAGAACAGGGGTACTCGGTTATCTTCAGGTTGCAACTCCCCTGACAGAAACTCAAAACAGGCTCACTGAGCTTCAGATCGTGCTAACTCTCGCTGTCCCGCTGACACTGGGCTTAATTGCCCTCACAGGTTGGTTTCTCAGTGGGCTGGCCATGCAACCGATTCGCCAAGCCTATCAGCAGCTTCAGCGCTTTACAGCCGATGCCTCTCACGAGTTGCGATCGCCCCTGTCTGCCATTCTCACTAATGCCCAGCTTGGGTTGCTCATCGCGGCTGATGATTCACGTTACCATCCTCCCTTAGAAAACATTGTAGATAGCGCAAAATCAATGGGAGCACTCGTGAATAATTTACTGCTGTTGGCTCGTCATCAAGGGCGACTTGCGCCGGAATCGCTCAGGTTAATCAATCTCAACGAGCTGCTGAGCAATTTAGCAACCCAGTTTCTGGCACTTGCAGAAGCCCAAAATATCAAACTGACCTGCGAATCACCGGAACAACGGATTGAATTATTGGCTGACCCTGATTTGCTGCGGCAAGTAGTCGAAAACTTGCTTTACAACGCCTGTAAATATACGCCCGTTGGCGGAACTGTAAAGATACGGCTAGTTCTTCATTCCAATTTGGCGGTCATTCAGATAATCGATACGGGAATCGGTATTCCAGAAGCGGACTTACCCTATATTTTCGATCGCTTCTATCGAGTAGACACCGAGCGATCGCAGGAGAGTGGAGGCTTTGGTCTGGGGTTGGCCATCGTCCAACAAATTGTCAAGGCACACAGCGGACAAATACAGGTGACGAGTGCAGTGGGCCTCGGCTCAACGTTCCAGGTTGAACTGCCGCTCAAACCTTATCACTAAGCCGCCTCAAGGAAGAGAAATGCTTGTAGTATGTAATTCTATAATGTTTGTTTTTGAGGTGACAATAAATCCTGTAGGTATTAATTGGTGGAGCCTGAATGATGCGGCTGGGGTTAGCCCAACAGTTATTAAAACTCGGTAACAGCATTGCGATCGTTGACAAAGACCAGCTTGCCTGTGGCTTGGCCCGTTAAAAAATAGAGTTCTCAACGGGTAATTTAACAGATAAACTTGCTTTCCTCATAGAAATTGACATATTAACTACGGTTTTAGTCTACAGGAGACGGTTCGCTCTGTTGTAGACGTAACTGCAATGTATGTGGTGTATTTGGATGAATGCCGATGAAGCTGAAACAGGATTTCTGGGTTGGTTGGGCGATCGCCGCGATCGTCATTATTACCTCTTGTTCAGACCAAACTACCTCACAAAGGCAACAACCTGATACAAAACGTGAAACCTCACTCAGAGCAGTCACGTTAGATAAAACAAAAGTTGTGATGGGACAAACCGTATATGTCCCTATTTACTCGCATATTTATCACTACAATAGCCAGGATAATGTCATGAATTTGTCAGCTACCCTCAGTATCCGCAATACGGATCTGACAAATTCGATTATTATTACTTCCGTGCGTTACTACGATTCTGATGGGAAATTGATTAGGCAGGACATTAAGAGTCCTGTAGAACTAAAGCCGCTTGCTTCCACAGACTTTTTTATTGCAGCAGATGATACAAGTGGAGGCTCAGGTGCAAACTTTATTGTGGAGTGGGTTGCAGAAAAAACCGTTTATGAGCCTGTCATTGAAGCTGTCATGATTAGTACCTCTTCTTCTCAGGGCATTTCATTTGTCAGTCCCGCTAAAGTTCTCAAAAAACACAGGATACCAAACTGATTTTAGAGGATTCAATTATTTCTTTACAAGGAAGTTGGGTACTAGCCTATAAGTAATTGAGCGATTGCTAGCAAAAAGTTGTATTTTGTGGCGTTGCTTAATCAGGCTATGAAAAAAATAACTTGAAAATCGCGAATTTTGGTGAATACTGGTTTCTATGACTTGCTGATTTAGCCTTTCATACCCTAAATCAGCAACGCCCGCCAAATTTTCTAAAGTGTGAGAAGATGTATAATATATATTGCGTGGTGCAAACATTCAAAAAATAAAATTTAAAATCAGAAATTTAAAATCTAAAGTCGAATGAGTTACTGCCTAAATCCCAACTGTTCCAAGCCACAAAACCCTCCCGCAGCCAAAATTTGCCGAAACTGCCGTTCAAAACTGCTGCTGCGCGATCGCTACCGGGCTATAAAGGCGATCGGGCAAGGCGGTTTTGGTAGAACATTCCTCGCCGTTGACGAAGACAAACCCTCAAAGCCTCGCTGCGTCATCAAACAATTTTTACCCCCCGAAATCCAACTCATCCCATCAGCAAGTAATCGCAACAGCAAAAAAGCAGCCGAACTTTTTGAACAAGAAGCAATGCGATTAGACGAATTGGGCAAACACCCTCAAATTCCCGAACTATTAGCCTATTCTATCCAAGACAGCCGACAATATGTAGTGCAAGAATTTATCGACGGGCAAAATTTAGCCCAAATTGTAGAAACAGAAGGCACATTTACAGAAAATCAAATTCAAGATTTACTCAATAGCTTATTACCGATCCTTCACTTTATCCATTCTCACAACGTTATTCACCGAGACATCAAACCCGGAAACATCCTTCGCCGCGCCGACAAACAATTAGTTTTAGTAGACTTTGGCGCTGCCAAAATTGCCACAGGTACGGCTTTACTCAAAACCGGAACCAGCATCGGCAGCCCCGAATACATCGCCCCCGAACAAGCCAGAGGCAAAGCATCTTTTACCAGCGATTTGTACAGTTTAGGCGTAACCTGCCTGTATTTGCTAACTCAAGTTTCTCCTTTTGACCTGTTCGATCCTGGTGAAGATGCCTGGATTTGGCGACAGTATTTAGCCAACAACCCAGTCAGTGAAGAACTCGGTCACATTTTAGACAAAATGATTGCAAATGCTACCAACCGCCGCTATCAAACGGCTGTTGAAGTATTAAAAGAAATTAATCCCCCATCTGCGATCGATCTAGCAATTTCTCAAACAAATTCCAAGTTAGTAAAAGTAGGAAAAACTCCCGACCAGCCCCAACAGCAAACCTATAACTGGCAATGTCTTCACACCCTCACAGGTCACAAAAACTTAATTTACTCTGTCGCTTTTAGTCCCAACGGAGAAGTTGTAGCCAGTGGCAGCGATGACAAAACAATCAAGCTGTGGGGAGTAGAAGACGGGCAAGAAATTGTCACCCTCACAGGACACGCTAAGTCGGTTTATACAGTAGCCTTCAGTCCGGACGGACAGATGCTAGCCAGCAGCAGCCACGACAAAACAGTAAAACTTTGGCGGATGAAAGATGGACAAGAAATCCGCACCCTGATCGGTCACATTAACTCAGTTTACGGCGCAGCTTTCAGTCCCGATGGCGAAATTATTGCTAGCTGCAGTTGGGACAAAACAATCAAGATTTGGCGAGTCCAAGACGGGCAAGAAGTTCGCACGCTGGCGGGTCACACCAATTTAGTTTATTTTGTCGCTTTTAGCCCTGATGGCGAAACTCTTGCTAGCAGCAGTTGGGACAGAACAATCAAAATTTGGCGAGTTAAAGATGGGAAGCTAATTCGTACACTTACAGGTCATACAGACTCCGTTCGCTGCATAGCCTTTAGTCCAAATGGAGATTTTTTAGCTAGCGGCAGCCATGACAATACTATTAAAATTTGGTGGGTCAAAGATTGGCAAGAAGTTTTAACTATCACAGGACATTCTTGGTATGTTGATTCTATTGCTTTTAGTCCCCATGGCGAGATTCTGGCTAGCAGCAGCAATCAAACTATCAAGATTTGGCGAGTGAAAGACGGTCAAGAAATTTGTAATATTGCGGGTCATACTAACTCGGTCTATTCGGTTAATTTTAGCCCGGAAGGAGAGTTTTTGGCTAGCGGCAGCAGTGACAAAACTATTAAAATTTGGGGATGCGAGGGATAAAATAGTAGAAATTTCTTTATGACTCGGCGGTAGAAACTGCGTCTACACAAACGAAGTCGGCCTGCGCGGAGTAAAAAAAACGAGGTAAAACAATGGATACCAGCACGACTTATCGAGAAATAGTAAAACAGGTTATTCTTCAATATGCTAAACTGCGTTCCTGTCATGGAGACATTCGACTCGATCCGGTGTTGAATGAAACACGCGATCGCTATGCTCTCATGCAAGTGGGTTGGGATAGAGGACGGCGAGTGAGAGGGAATTTAATTTACATTACCCTAGAAGATGGAAAAGTTTATATTGAATACGATGGCATGGAATGTGGCATTACCCAAAATTTGATAGATCAATGTCTTCCAGAAAATGATATTGTTTTAGCTTTTCTTCCATACTCTTTAACAACTTTCAGTACCGTAGTCTAGTGATGCAGGACAAGAGAGCGAACGCAAAGGGCGATGGAAAAATAAAATCATTCTTTTCAATCTATCTGCTTCACTACCTCCACAGCTAACGCTAGCACCTCTGCAATTTGCTCATCCTTCAATCCCAACTGTCGTAATTTACCAGTCATTTCAATTTTCACTTGATTGGTGCTGTCCTGGTAGTCAGGAGTCGGAGGCTGACTTTTATCTGGGGTAGAAGTGGGTAGTCCTGAGCAACCCTTGATATAATTAATTGTGTTGCTCTCCCAAAAATTAGTAGTGTGGCGAGCGCCAAAATTTATATTCAGATTTAATTGCCTTTCTAGAACAGATTCCACATTACCTTTATCAACTGATGCGCCAAAAGCATCAGATAACATATGCAAAAGCTTGTAACCTACATCCTTAGCATGACCCGCACGACAACCGTAAGTATCTGCAATATCAGAATACTTTTGTCGATTCAGTATTCCCTCGATAATTTTACCCTGCAAGTCATTGAGATGTTTGCCTGTCTTCGCGCTGAGCACTTCATCTACAAATTGCCAGATATGGGCAGTGTCCATCCGTAGGGGTGTTAGAGAACCACAGTTAGTAGAGCAGACTTTTTCCGTCTTTTTCCGCGTTGCATCCAATTTTAGAAATACCCGTCTTTTTCCGTCTTTTTTTCCCTTTTCAGTTTTGAGCGATCGGTCTATGATGTGGAAAAGGATAAAAATCAGCTTCGCTGGAAGAAGGTAGTGTACATCTAATCCCAATCTCCAATAGCGACCTATGGGGCTTTAGTAAGTTGGGAATTGTGATCGCACTTCTAAATTATCTTAGAGATTTTGGGCGATCGCTTGTATTGGGGAACAAAATTTCATCTATCAGTTTTAAGACTGATGCGATGTCGATAGATCCGTGAGAAAGGCTGGTTTTTCGGATATCATCCGATGTTTCCGACATTGGGTCAAATTTTTCGGAAAAAATTTCGACTTAATCCGACTGACAGGGCGATCGGGTTTGAGTTTTGGTTGGGAAGAAGTTCAATAATTCTTCCTTAAGAAGGAGGTACTATGAACCGACAGTTAACTGAAATTGGAGGAATAACGGATGAAACTAACTTTAAAATTTATTTTTATATCCGCTGCTGTGCTGGTTACTGGTTTTAATGTGCACGAAGCAAAAGCGCAATTAGTTAAGTGCTTTGATGTAAGTTCGAGAACAGGTTGGCAATACTTTGACCTTGGGAGTCCATATACTCGCATAGCCAGTGTTAGTGGAGGTTGGTCTGTAGATGCGAGAAGCTATGCTCCTGTTGGTTTTCAAGGCCACAATGAGCCTGGGCTAGAGCCGTATAACCAATATAAATACGATGGAGGATATCCTTTTGGTGCGCTATTTGTAGACATTCCTATAGATGGGTATGGATATGTATGGGTGCGGGGGGTTCAACAACTACCTAAACCGATCACTCGGACTGCTATACGAATTAACGATGCTGACAATGCACTAGGAGACAATTCAGGTGTTCTCAGAGTGTGTTTTAATCGATAAGAGGGTAGGGATGCGATCGCCCCTTACTTGTTTTACCGATAGGCGATCGATGAAAAGTGTGGAGGCGATCGCACTCGATCTTTTTTCACCGATAGGGCGATCGCTCTTTTGGGCTAGACGTTAAAGCCAGTGACTGATAGCCCTCATAACTAAAAATCAAATTTTAAACAGAAGTACGATCGCGCTTCCTCCACCTCTTCAACAATTCCGGCGTCACCAAACCTTGCGGAAAAAATATTGTACCCAAAACAATCAGCACCCCAAAAATAATTAACCGCCCATCCCGCAGAAATTGTGCCAACCAAATCGGCAATCCCTGAATAGTTGCTATCCCCCTCAAAACCTCCGGCAAAGCAGTAAACACCATCCCACCCAAAACTGCTCCCAGAAAACTTCTGCTACCACCTATCAACACAGAAGTCAAGTAAATAATACTAGCATCAAAAGTACCTTGACGCGCGTTCCAAGTATTCAGGAAATGGGCACTAACTGCACCCACAACACCAGCTAAAACAGCACCTAACGTGAAAGCCAGAACCTTATAAAAAGTTGGGTTAATGCCGATTGCATCAGCCGCCAACTCATCAGCGCGGATTGCAGCAAAAGCGCGCCCCACCCGAATCCGTTCCAGCCGATACACAATCGCCATACTTACCAAAAGTAAAGGTAATACAATCCACAAATACTCGATCGGTGTCCCAAACGGTTGCGGAATCCCAAAAATGCCCACAGCCCCGCCAGTGATATCTTGATTCAGCGATAAAACCCGCAAAATTTCCACAAAAGCAATAGTTGCGATCGCCAAATAAATCCCACTTAACCGCAGCGCCGGAATTCCCACTAAAATACCCAGCAACCCCGAAACAGCCCCTGCAATTATCATCTCCAATAACAGCAGTGGCAGCGGAAATAAACCGCCGCTCGTTTGAAACACTGTGGTAGATAAAATCGCCGCAATATACCCACCCAAAGCATAAAAGCCAGGACTAGCCAAAGACAACTGACCCGTCATTAGAGGCAAATACAGGGACATTCCCAACATTGCACCCAGCAACATCGAGACAATCAGAAACCCATAAGTAGTAAAAAATGTAGCCATTTGATTTTAGATATTTTAGATTAGAAGTTATTAAGGAAAATCTGGTTAGCTTGGTTTCCAATTTGGATTTATTAAGCTAGTCTGAATATGGTCTTCCCACCGACGATTTATCAACAAATAGTCTCTAGCGTAACCTTCTACCACAAATCCCAATCTTTTAAGGAGATTGCCGCTACGCTGATTGTGAGGCATATAATTTGCCATAATGCGATGTAAATTTAACTCTTCAAAAACATATTGAATTGCAATTCTCACAGCTTCCGTCATATAACCTTTACCTTGTTGCGCTTCTGCCAGATTATATCCCAAAAAGCAGAAATGACCGGCACCTCGTACAAAATTATCAAAATTAACGTTACCGACAATATACTCATGATTAGCCTTCTCAAAAACCCACAATTTTAAAGATTTGTCAGACTTAAAGCCTTGGAAATCTTTCTCTACTTGTTTTTCCCAATAAGTTTTAGTTAAAAAATCCTCCGCCCAGTGTCGGTGCCAGGGAGTAAAAAACCTTTGATTGTCTCTGTAAAATTTAATAATTTCGCAAATATCGTCTTGATTGGCTAATCGTAAAAAAAGGCGCTCGCTTAGTATTAATGGAACTTCCGAATTCATCAAATTGCCTCTGAGGTATGAATAAATTTTCTAGGTACGTATGTAAAACTCCACCACAGTTTATACGGGCTGGTTTAGCTATAGTCTTTGCTGGAAACCCATTGTCCATTCTCAAAACCGCCCTGCCTTATTAGATGTCTTGCAAAGAATACTACACCTTTTGAATCAAACGCCGTCCAAACAAACCCTGCGGTCTAACCAATAGCATAATAAACAATATGGCAAAAGCAACAGCATCCTTATAAGCCGAAAAATCTCCAGGTACAAAAGCCTCCACCAAACCAATTATAAAACCTCCCAAAACTGCCCCAGGAATACTTCCCAACCCACCAAGCACAATCACCGCCAAACCTTTCAAACCAAAAGCAATACCAAAATACGGCCCAGCAATACTCACACTCGAACCCACCAAACTCCCCGCCAAACCCGCCAGAAAACTGCTCACAAAAAACGTCAACACAATGTATCTATCAGTATCAATACCCAATAAACTAGAAGTAGTCGCATCTTCAGCCACAGCCTGCATTGCTTTGCCAAATTTAGTAAAATTTATTAAGTAAGTTAAAACAGCTACAATCGCTACAGATACCGCAAAAATTACTATTTGAACAGTACGAATCGGAATTGGTTTATCCGCACTCCCGAAGTTAATGGCTGCCGGTAAATAGCCGTAAGTGTTAGCAGGAAAAGTGTAAATTTCCGCACCGACCAGATATTGGATGATATTGGCGATCGCTACAGCTACACCCAAACTAGAAACCACAGTCAGCAGAGGATCCGAGTGTCGTCGGCGCAAAGGTAAAAAAGCAACTCTTTCAACTATTACTCCTACCAAACCAGCCATGACACTTCCCAAAATTAACGCCACAGCAAAAGGCAACTGCACCGGAATTCGAGCGTTAGCCCACAACCCATTAAAACCGAAAGCCCCTCCCATCAGGGCATAAGTGAAATAAGCACCCAAAGTAAATACGGCACCGTGAGCAAAATTAATAATTCCCAAAATAGAAAAGACCAGCGTGTATCCCAGGGCAAAAATAGCATACACGCTGCCGATCGACAAACCATTCAAAAATTGTTGCAAAAACAGAGTTAAGTCCATAACCACTTAAGAAGTGAGCATCACACCAAAATTCTTCAACAACAAATACGTCCGCGATTTTCCCTCTTCCCTCTTACTTCTTTGGTCTTCCTGACACCTGTTACATCCGTTACATCTGTTACAAAAGCAGTGGACGAACTTCCCTCTCCCCTCATTTCAAAAACTCAAACTTACCATTATTGCCATCTGCCTCCATCTTAATCCGTGCCACATAAAACTCTTTCTGATTAATCTCACCTTCAGGGGTAAAAGAAATTTCCCCCAAAGGCGTGTCATACTTTCCACGCAACAACTGCTGATTCAAATTTGTACGCAACTCTGCTAAAGGCTTTTCGCTAACCTTAGACTGAGCATTAAGTGCCTTTAATGACTCAACAAAAACTTGTACGCCAGTAAAAGCCTGAGCGCTAAACTGAGGCGGTTCTTTCTTAAATTGAGCGCGATAAGCCTCGCGAAAAGCCTTATTAACTTCATTTTCATATTCCGGGCTGTAGGCTTGGGCAATCAAAACTCCATCACAGAGTGCTTTACAAACAGGAAATAAATTAGAAGTATTCAGACCATTGCCGCCAATTATCGCGCCTTTGTAACCCAACTCCCGCAATTGCTTAATTAAATTGCCTCCATCGGCGGCCAACCCGGAAATAATTATCAAATCGGGGTTGACATTTATTGCGTTAGTAGCTTGAGACTGGAAATCTGTATCCGTAGTCAAGAATTTTTGGACTGTTGCCAATTCCAGCCCCATATCTTTAACCGTTGTCTGAAAAGTTTCAGTCTCAGATTTGCTAAAAGCATCATTCTGAGCAAAAAACACCGCTACTTTCTTAATATTGGGATTTTGCTTCAGTGCAGCTTTAACTGCATTAGGTGCTACCACGGCCACAGGCGCGGAGACTCTGGCCACATAATCGCCAATCTGGGGAATGCCTTTAGCGGTGTTGGAGGGTCCGAGTACGGGAACTTTTGCGCGATCGGCGATCGGATCGGCACTAAAAGCTTGCTGCGAGAGAGTTGGCCCCACAATACCTACCACCTTATCCTGATTGATCAGAGTATTGAAGGCATTGATTGTCCCTTGTTCATCTCCACCAGTATCTTGGAACACCAGTCTAATCGGCGTCCCATCCACACCGCCCTTATCGTTGAAATACTTCTGAGCAATTTTAGCGCCAGCCACCTGTTCCTGACCGAGCAAAGCCACATTGCTAGTTTGCGCCACCCCAACCCCAACAGCAATAGCGGTAGAGTTCCCCGCAGCCGAACCCTCTGACGAAGTTGCTGGAGATGGCGAAGTACCTGTAGATACGGTAGTTGATGTCTGGGGAGTGTTCGTCTGACTGCAAGCGCTCAGCAGTAAAGCGCAGGTAACGAACAAGGCAGTAGGGCGAGCGGCAGGTTTTTTCATAAGCGGGCGATCGAACACATATATATAGACCATCTCTATATAGAACATCTATATGTGCAAATATTCTACCGATTCGCTGAAGAGTCCCGGCCCCAAGTGTATTTCCGGGGTCAAAAAGCAGACCCAAGCCCTAAAGAAGAGTCAGGTTTCGGCTAGCCG